>JAEZMC010000236.1 GCA_023435805.1 Bacillota bacterium
CGTCAATACGGATCGTATTGTGGGCAGCAGTGCCCCTGAAATAATTCCTCCATTTTGTATCCGCATGGTAGGCGTAGGTTCCCGGATCAATGAAAATAGGACAGCCGCCCGCCGTAAAATATACGGATAAAGCGTCCGCATGGCCGTGGGCTGCAAGAGAAAGATATCCCAGCGCTCCGCAATCGAATATCAGCTTTTGCTCGGAAGGTGTTTTAAAATCTGTACCCAGGATATAATAACCGCCGCTGGTGAAGGCCTCGGGCAGTTTGCCCGGCTCAAGTGCGATTTCTTCCGGCTTCACGCCGGCCATGCATAAAAACAATTTTGTTTTATAATCCAGGCTCTTATCGCCGCCAAGGAAATCCGCCCTTTTAAACAAATAGGCGCCCGTCGTCAAAAGCGACCTGTAAGCACCGGTCTGCTCCTGCAGCAGGTCCACGACATAGCCGTCATCCTCGTCCCCTATGTGGGGAAAATGACTGCCGTAATCCTCCAGGACCGCAAGGTATTCCAGCATTCTTTCGGCCTTGTCCCAGTATTCCTCTGGAAAGCTTACTCCGTTGGCTTCCCCCGCAAGCCCCGACAGGATGAAGAAGTCCAGTACGAATTGCTGATAGGATATGGCCTGCTCCTTATTCACACCGTCCGGATAAGTCTGCCTGCCGATTTCACGCACCAGGATGGCATATGCCTGATCCATCCACCTCCTGGAGGCTTTGAACCGGGGCATTGCCACACTTGCAACAAACAAGCCGGCAGCCTCGCCGATCAGGTGATTATTGGCGGAGGAATAGGCGCTGAAATTTCTGCTGATGAACCAGCAGTGGCGGTAAATGGATTCCATCCAGCTTTTTTTCAGTTCAGGCTTCAGTGCTCCTCCAACGATATGGTAGCAGATTGTCCAGTTGATCAGCCTGATTCCCGCTTCCAGCGAGCTTGCCCAGTTGACGCCCAGCAGGAAAGGATTTTGGCGGATCCATTCAGATAAAAGGTATTCAAATTTATCAAGGTATTTGGGCTGACCGGTCAGATGGTATGCCAGTGCGAGCGGGACGAGGAACAGATGCCTGTTGAGCTCCCATATGTACTTGATGTCGCCTATATTTCGGCTGTCCCGGTAGTTGATGCTTTTGCCGAAAACCTCCGCCGGTGCGGACAGTCCGCTTTTGTAATCCTTATGGTAATTCACATCCCCTTCGATCCGGAAATCCTTCATGGCAAACAGTCCGAACCGGTTATCACAAATGCTGTCCGCCCTCCGGATCAGCAGACCGGACTCGTCAAGTGCAACCGGCTGTTTGAATAATTTCACGGCATCCTCCAGGACGGCGGTATCAAACCGATAGCCTTCCAGCCTGGCCTTTTCCGTACCCGTTTGTATCTTCTGTCCGATACGGTAGAGAATTTCCCCAGGGGACATTCTGCGCAGTCTGTTTATCAAAAAACCCTTCATCTCTTTGACATCCACCTCCCAGCAAGAAAGAGCTTATTTCGTTTACAACGACCGGTACAACTCCTGAAGCTGCAGTTCTATTTGTTCTATCGAGAATTTTTCACCGGCGATGGCAAGGCTTTCCCGTCCCATCCTTTCCAGCAGCCCTGGTGTTGTGAGCAATGTTCTCAGCCTGTCCGCCAGCGCATCCACGTCTCCCGGCTCAATCAGAAAACCGTTTCTGCCCTCTTCAATGATTTCCGGTATTCCGCCGACATTTGTGGAAACCACCGCAAGGCCCCTTCCCACCGCTTCCAGAAGCGACATGGGCAAGCCCTCCGCATAGGACGGTAAAACCATCAACTCTGCATTATCGAAAAGTTCACCTATCCTGGAATGAGGCACCCAGTTGTTCACTGAAATCATTTGCCCGAGGCCTTCCCTTTCAACCAGCTCCCTGACTGCTGCAACCTCTCCGTCTCCGTACAGGTTAAGTGAAAAATCAATGTCCCGCAATTTTGCCGCTGCCCTGATCAGATCATAAACCCCTTTGCGCTCTCCCAGCCTGCCCATAAACAGCACCTGTTTCCCGGACTTTCCATAAGCTCTGGAAATACCCTTTTGATAGGTGGAGGACGGATTGTACAGGATACGCAGCCTGTCCTGCGGCACAAAGGCTGCAAAATAGCTGTGCCAGTACCTGGAAAGTACGACGACACGATCGGCCCGGTTGAACAGCGCTACCAGCCGTCTTTTTCTTTTTTCAGGTAAATTTTCAACAAACTGATCGAACATGGCGCCATGTACGTGCAGGATCACGTTATGCCTGAAGGCCAGGCATATTCGGGCAAGAATGGATTTCCTCAGATAACTTCCGCCCGAGGCCACATGTATATGAAAAACGGGATTGGGGCAGGAAATATTTCTATAAAAAACCTCAAGCACTGCCGCGGCAAAAAAAAGAATATCCATCACACGGTTCCGGCCTGAATAGGAGGATATAAAACGCATATCCATTTTTCCCTTGAAATTCCTGCTATAGATATACAGTACAGAGGAGATGCCCCCCTGTGTTTTAAGTGAGGGGCCAATCATAAAAACTGTTTTTTTATCACCGGTCATTCGGCTCTTCCCCCTTTTGCCGTGCCATACTCCAGCATTTCATACATCCCTTTCAGC
>JAEZMC010000346.1 GCA_023435805.1 Bacillota bacterium
GCTGAAAATTGCGCTGACACCTTCCTGATAAGCTCCCTCAGTGTTGTCTCCGATATCGCCTACGATTGCGATAAGCGGGATCCCGGCTTTTTTTGTACGTCTGGCTACGCCGATGACCACCTTTCCGCGCAGGGACTGGGAGTCAATTTTCCCTTCGCCGGTAAACACCATATCCGCACCTTTTAGCAGCGAATCAAATTGCACTGTCTCCAGCACGGTTTCGATACCCATTTGCAGCCTGCTATCCAAAAAAGCCGTCATGCCTGCACCCATTCCGCCTGCGGCACCGGCACCTGCCAGATCAATGATATCCTTGCCCAGATCCCTTTTTATCACTCCCGCCATATGCGCAAGATTAGCATCAAGAAGCTTTACCATAGCTTCATCGGCGCCCTTCTGAGGCCCAAAAACGGCAGCGGCTCCCTGCGGGCCGCAGAGCGGATTATCAATATCACACATCGTTATAATCTCAACTCCATCCAGGAGAGGGTTCAATCCGCTTACGTCAATAGAAGATATCTCACAAAGGGTTTCTCCGGTTGGTATAAACGCTTCCCCTGCCGCATTGATAAAACGTACTCCCAGGGCGGCTGCAGATCCTGCACCACCGTCATTTGTAGCACTTCCGCCAAGCCCAATAATCATTTTTTTACAGCCGGCTTTTGCGGCCTGTTCGATCAGTTGCCCTACTCCGTATGTAGTAGTCTTTCCCGGGTTCAGATCATCGCCGACCAAAGGCAGCCCTGCTGCGGCTGCCATCTCAATGACTGCCGTATTGTCCGGAAGAATTCCGTAGAAACTTTGAATATCGTTAAAGTAGGGTCCTTTTACTGTAGTTGTGATTTTACGGCCACCAACTGCAGCCAGAAATGAATCAACGCTTCCTTCTCCTCCATCCGCCACAGGTATACTGATTATATAGGCCTCCGGGTAATAGTTTCGTATGGCATTTTCCATGATAGAGCATATTTCTCCGGAGGACATAGTTCCTTTGAACGAATCAGGAATAAGCAATATTTTTTTCATAAGAACCTCCAAGGTAGACATTGTTGTGTACCACACATTATATCATAATTCGACATTATTCGGACTATATTATACTGTTTTTCTTGACAGCAAAGCTTTATCTGTTATTTCCTTAATCGTAATGTCCCGGTAGGAGTTTTCCTCCAGGAGCTGCAGTAACGCGCTTACCAGCCATTTTTTTGATTGCTCGGCAATCGGATTTTTCTTTCCGGTATTGCAGCAATAGACAAAAAATAATTTTGTTTATGCTATTGACAAGGGCAAGAAGTTATATTATTATTAAACCGTCGGTCGGTTTATTAATGAGGAGGAGTACAAATTGGCAAGATCAAATATAAATTATGATAGAAAACGAAATGATCTTATAAAAGTAATTTGGGATATTTTTATGAGAAACGGGTATGAAAACACAACTCTTTCTTTAATAATAAAGGAGTTGAAAATATCAAAAGGAGCCTTTTATCACTATTTTCCCACCAAAGAAGCATGTGCTGATGCAGCGGTTGAGACATATGCAAAAGCTTGCTTTGAAAAAATAGCACAACGGGTTAATGAAAATGTACCTGCATATATCAATTTTAAGAATTTAATTATCTCCTGTTCTGAATTATTTGAAGAGAATGAAAAAAACTTGGAAAACATCAATACTCCCTCTAATGCGATCTTTCATCAAAAGCTAATGGCTGCTTTGGTTAAAGAATTGGCTCCCTTATATGGGAAAGTCATCTCACAGGGAGTTGAAGAAAAGATTTTTGATACCAAGTACCCACTCGAAACAGCACAGATGATACTTACATTATCCAATTTCTTTTTTGATGCTGATCTGTTTGGATGGGAACCACAAGAAATGCCCGCAAAATTGCTGGCTTTTGAAGATCTGCTTACTCTTGCGCTAAAAGCAGAACCTGGGCTATTTTCGTTTTTCCATGATTCTTTATAAAAGGAGTGTTGATTATGAATATTTTAATTGTCGGTACCGGAGTAATCGGAACATTATATGGGTGTGCTTTATCTGAACAGCATAATGTTACTCATTTTGTTCGCAAAGAAAAGTTGAATATTTTCAACGAAAAGGAGATCACCTATGACTTTATTGATGAGAGAAATGATAAAAAGCATAGGAACACGAGTGGCAACTATACATATCACTGTGTTACGGAAGCGAGCAACAGCTATGATTTGATTATTGTTCCCGTCAAAACCCATCAGTTGAAGGAGGCACTGTGTACACTTATTAAACAAGCACCAAATGCAAATTACCTGTTGTTTACACTCGATTGGAATACGAGCAGCGAACTTGACAACATATTAAGTAAAAAGCAATATATCATGGGTTACTCAGGTGGCGGCGGAACATTCCGGGAAGATTTGCTTTGGGCCAATTTAGGAAATGATATTATGCTTGGAGCAGTACATCAGGAACAACAGCCTCTTCTGGACAATGTCTCAGAATTGTTTAAAAGCTGCAGAATTGTTGCAGAAATAGCAAATAATCCAGTACACTGGCTGTGGATACATAATGTTGGCTCAGCTCCTTTTGGCGCGGCTCTTGCAAAGGATAACAACATGGGAATGCTTTTAAAGGATAAAGCTCTGGTAAAAACATCGTTTCGAGCAATGCGGGAATGCTATAAAATATGTGAGAAACGCGGTGTTAACCTGAAGCAGTATGGAGAGGCTAAGATGATGATTTCCCTTCCGCTTTTTCTCCTTTGCACAATATTCAGGTACAATTTTACAAAAAATCCGGTCATGCAAAGATACACTGCACATGCGATAGTCAGTATTGACGAAATGGTACAGAATTTTAAGGAAATTTTTGAAACTGGATCTTCATTGGGTGTTGATTTGCCAAATATGAAGGCCTTGATGGGGATTATTAAGTAAGTAAATGTAAGAGAAATTGGTTCTATCTATATAATCTATATAATCTGATCCCGGTTCCGATAACGTAATGTCCACTTCTTCATAACGTTCATGGAAGCCAGGTAAAGCATCCTATTCCACTTGGATTGTGACGTCTACGAAAGGCAGCACA
>JAEZMC010000041.1 GCA_023435805.1 Bacillota bacterium
TCCAGCCCCTTGCTTTTGTGTATGCTCATGATCCTGACCACATTATCCTGCTCGCCCAGGATTTTGGCGCTGCCCATATCACCGCCGCCGCTTCTGAGCCTGCCGATGAAATGTATGAAGTTGAACAATCCCTTGTAGCTGGTTTCTTCAAACTGCCTCGCCCGCTCATAGAGCATGCGCAGATTTGCCTGACGTTCGGGTCCGCCGGGCAGTATACCGGCATAGCTGTAGTAGCCTGTTTCGGTCAGAAGCTGCCAGACGAGCTCATCCGTCGGCAGGAACTGCGCGAGATCCCGCCAATGCTGCAGCTGCCGCAGGAATCTTTCCGTCTTCTGCCCTGCCTCATCCTGTCCGTTTGCTGCCGCAAAGAGCTTCATCGCATCAAACACGGCGGCCGACCGGTCTGCAAGCCTGATATCCGCCAGCTCATCCGGACTGAAGCCTCCAATGGGCGAACGCAATACGGAAAGCAGGGGGATGTCCTGCAAGGGGTTATCTATGATCTGCAGGAGGGCGAGCATGGTCTCCACCTCAATGGTTTTAAAATAGCCGAGGCCGGCATCGGCATAAGCCGGTATCCCCATGGCCGCAAGCTCGTCGGTGAAAACATCCGCCCAGTTCCTGGTAGCCCTCATCAGTATGACGATGTCCCGGTATTCGGCCGGTCTGTATCGGCCGCGCTTTTTATCAGCCACATGGAGCCCTTCGGAGGAATGTGAAACCAGGCTTCTGATCCTTCTGCCGATGATCCGCGCTTCCGCCTGGATATTGTCCAGCGTCTCTTCACTGTCGTCCTCGCCGCTGATACCCTGTGTACCGCTTTCCCTTTCATTGCCGTTTGCATCGATGCCAGCCGGACTTTCCGCCGTATGATTCAGTCCCCGTACCGGCTCCCCGTCAGGACCGCCGGCGGCGGCACGATCGTCTTCAACGTTTTCCTCCTCATTTTGACCCGGTTTGATCTCGGACAATGTGGATGTGACATCAATCAGGTGCAGCTCGATGGAACCGCCCGCGCTGCAGCCGGTTTCCGCCTCTTCAAATTCGGCGCCGGGATGAAGTGCCTCCTCCTGTGTATAGTCCAGTTCTCCCACAAGGGAGGACATGATTTGCTTGAATATGAAATTGACACCGTTAATGACCTCAGGACGGCTTCTGAAGTTCTTATAAAGCAGGATAACCCTGGAATCGTGACCACTTTCATGTGGGTATGCGGCATATTTGGACAGGAACAGCTCGGGTCTTGCCTGTCTGAAGCGGTATATGCTCTGTTTCACGTCTCCCACCATGAAGATGTTGTACCTGCCGTCCTGATTTCCTGATACCGTTCCCAGTATCAGCTCCTGTATCAAGTTGCTGTCCTGGTATTCGTCCACCAGAAGCTCCTCATATTTATTCCTTAATTCCCTTGCCGCCGCAGTGGGAACGTTGTCCTCCAGCAGTACCTTCAGGCAGTAATGCTCCAGGTCATTGAAATCCAGAAGGCTTTTATCCTTCTTCTTTTTAGCGTATCCTGCCTCAAAACTGCAAACCATGGAGGACAGGTATTGAAACAGCGGATACAGCTTCTGAAAATCTGCTGCAATTTCTACTTCGGGGACGTCAAAACCGCTCTCGCAAAGCTTTTTGATTTTTTCCTTCATCTGGCTTCTGGCTGCCTTGACCTCCTCCTGCGCTTGGGGATCGGCGTCCTTGCCGCATCTTGGAAGCCGGGCGGGCTCATAGGCGGAAAAGGCTGCGTGGATTGCGTCCCATTCCTCTCCCGACAGGCAGGCCTGCAGCAGCATGTCCAGCTGCCGCATATCCTCTCCAAGGGCAGCGCAATATGGCTCCAGGCCCCGGCTACGGCTTGCCAGCGCCGACGCCTTCTCCAGCAAGGCCTTCAGGCCTTGCAGCTCGGCGGCGGCGCTTTTGAGCAGCACACGCGCCCACGGGGTGCTGCTCAAACAGGCAGAAGCCCCAATGTTGTAGGCTTCTGCCTGGGAGGCAAGCCACTGCTCGGGCCAGGGGTGGCTCCGTGTGAAGCGATGCAGCGTCAGCACCAGCTCCCGCAGCGCGCTGTCGTCACGCCCGCCTCCATAGCTTTCTACAAGCTGGAAAAACATACTGTCCGCCGGTTCATTTTCATATTTTTCTTCAAACAGCTCCTCCACCACATCCATTTTCATGAGTGTGCATTCCGTATCATCCGCAATACGGAAGGCCGGATCCAGCTCCAGGCTGTGAAAGTGGTTCCTTACCACCTCCAGGCAGAACGAGTGCAGTGTCATGATACTGGCGCGGTCCAGCAAAGTCATTTGCTTTTGAAGGTGCATGGAGGCTGGCTCCGCCTCCAGTGCGGCTGCCAGCGCGCTGCCGATCCTCTCGCGCATTTCTGTTGCGGCTGCGTTTGTAAAGGTAACGACCAGCAGCCTGTCAATATCGACCGGGTTTTCACGGTCAGTGATTTTTCTGATAATCCTTTCCACCAGAACAGCTGTCTTTCCTGCTCCTGCCGCAGCAGCTACAAGTAGGTTGCAGCCTCTTTGTGTAATCGCCTCAAGTTGTTCCGCTGTCCATTTATTCGCCATCGTTCCGGCCCCCTTCCCCCGATGCCTGCCCTGAGTGCCCGGGCAGCTGTACGGAGCTCGCCGCGTTACCGGCTGTTTCACGTTCAGGCACCTGACCCGAAGCATGTCGCATCAGCTGCCACAGCTCATCCTCCTTGCGGTCCGCCACAATACGGTAGCGATTGTCCCGCATGGAGGTGTCGAACTGGCACAGGGCACGGTAGCTGCAATACGTACAGGCTGTTATCGTTCGCTTTTTATAGGGACTGATGGTAATATTCCCATTCATGATTCCGCTGCCGATGGAGGCCAGCGTCCTGCGCACATGGTCTCGCAGCAGGCCGAACTGTTCCTTTGTGGCGGAGGAAGATCTGCCCAGACTGCCGTCCTTGTTCACACGCGCCGGGATAATCAGGGATTCCCCGTCGATCTGCCTGTCCATTTCACGGACCAGTCTGACATCCGCCAGCACAAGCCCTTTCATTCTCAATTCACGCAGCAGCGCCTTTTCGATATCCTTTTCCGTGCTGTCACGCCCGCACCGGATCAGCGGATCGTCCAGCCTGAAATACAGAATGCCTGCAGGCAGCAGCCCGGCATTTTCCTCCATGCCCAGGACCGCATCCAGATAGGTGACCAGCTGGAGCTGGAGGCCGTAATAGATATCGCCCAGCTTCAGCGCCTTGTCACCGGACTTGTAATCCACGATCCGGAGATACGTTCCATCCTCATTGGTCATGGAATCAATCCGGTCGATCCTGCCCGTCATTTTTACACAAACACCCGTCGGCAGTTCAATGGCAATAGGGGGGTACCTTCCCTGCTCTCCGAATTCCACCTCGTAACCGTAGGGCTCGAAGCTGCTGTTTTCTATATGCATGCTGATGAGTAGAATCGCCCTTGTGATGGTTTTTTTCAGCCTGCCGGAAAGATAAAGATAACGCTTGCTGCTTCCCAGCACGCTGCCTCCCTTGGCGGCAAGCGCCATATCTACCAGCTCCGACACCTGGGCCGCGCACCAGTCCTGTTTCAACCCGCGCCAGCTTATGCCGTTTTTGACCAGCCTGTGGGAAAATTCATCAATTACTCCGTGCATGAAGGTCCCGGCATCCACCGGGTCAAACCGGAACATCCGCCTTTCCTTTGCCTTCAAACCATATCTTGCAAAAAAGGAAAACGGGCAGGCCGAATAGGCCTCCATACGTGAGACACTGGTAAAAACAGGCCTCCCGTACAATTTCACAGCCCTGTCACCCGTGATCCTGTCCACCTGGTTTGTATAGCTCAGCCCGTTGATGATCCTGCCGCATTTTTCCTTCCAGGCTGCATTCTCCGAAAACCACCGGTACACATCCCTCCACCCTTCATGGATCTGTTCCCCGTCGTAGCGCCTGCGAAGCTGGGCAACCAGTTCGTCAAAGGCAGCCTCCTGTGCTGCAGGCCGAGGAATCGCAGCGGTCTGCGCAAGAGCAACCGTGCTGTGCTCCTCTATCAGCGGAAAAATTCTTTTGATTTCCGAAATAATGCGTGAAGGCCTCAAAGCTCTGCCGTCCCTGTCAGCGGCGGGATAGCTCAGCCAGAGGTATCTGGAAGGCGTCGCAAGCGCCATGTATACCATATACCGTTCTTCCAGGCATCTCCCGGCTGTGCTGCCGGCCAGCTCAAGACCCAGCTTCTCCATGCTGTCCCGGTCGATATCGGATAGCAGCCCGCCGTCCCCTTTGGTTCCGGGCAGCACACCCTCACTTGCTCCAAGGATATACAGCGCCTTTATGTCATGGCTTCTGGCCCTTTCGATGCTGCCGGCCAGAACCTGGTCAAGAGCCGGCGGAATGAGGCCGATCTTATGCCCTGCAAAGCCTGCGGAAAGTATGTCGGCAAAACGCTCCACCCCCATTTTCTCGCTGCCCAGCACTTCAACGATCTGCGAGAACACGTCGATGACAATGTTCCACACCTGCCGGTATTCCTCCGCTTTGTCCAGCAAGCCCTCCGAGGCAAATTTCAATGAAAGCTCCTCAATCCGCTGATATGCATTTGTCTCACACAACAGCTCGAACAGTGCGGTGCAGAATTCAACCGCCTGAACCCCACCTTTGGTTTTTGCCCTGAACGCTTCAAGAGGTGCGGTCAGGCTTCTGCGGGCGGCATTGATTCTTTGAAGGCTTTCCAGTCCCTTCTGCGACGGTTCTCTGCCCCTTTCCGACGGTTCCGCAGGATAGTCCCAGTCATTCCGGCGGAGCCACACGCTACCCCGGATCCCGTTAGCCAGCACATAGTTTTCAAGAAGGTCGAGCTCTTCCCGCGCAACACCCGCAAAGCCGGTTTTTGCATATCTGAACACCGCTTCGTAAGACCATCCCTCGATAAAAATATCCAGAGCCGAAAGGATGAAAATGATCAGAGGATGTCCGTCGATATCCCTTTTCCCATCCAGGAAAAAAGGTATTCCATATCGGGTAAAAACACTTTTTACAATGCTCCGGTAGCTCTCCGGATTTCTCATGGTGACTGCAATATCTCGGTACCGAAAGCCCTGCTCCCTGCAAAGCCTGATGATATCACGCGCTGTGTCCTCCACCTCTGCGTGCATGTTTGCAGAAGCAAACAGCTTTATGTCACCCACATGTTTTAAGAACTTTTTATAGGGGTATTTATAGAAATTCTGTTCCAGATGCCCCAGCTCCTCTGAGGCCGAAAACCTTGGAGAAGCCTTTGCGGCACTCCCGTATTCTGCAGACTGCGCAGCCGTTGCACCGGGCACTGCCGGCTTTTCGACATCTACGCCCTCCGCGGCTGCCAGACGAATAAGCCTGGCCGCCGTTTTCCTGACCGGCACAAATATCAGCGGTGCGCCGTCAACCGGTTCATCGGACAGTGAATCCGTACACAGGCATACGGTAACCCTTTTGGCTTTCTTCAACAGCTTTCCTATGACTTTATATTCCTGCGGTGTAAATCCGGAGAATTCATCAATCCAGATTTCCGCACCGTCAAACTGTGTTGAATGCTCAAGTTTCTCATATAGCTCCGCCAGATCGTCGTCCGCATCCATATAATTTTCATGCAGCAATCTCTCAAATTCGGCATAGACCGTGGCCAGGTCGCTCAGCTTATCCTTCAGAGGAACGCCGTCCTCGAGTGCGGCCGCTGCCCTTCCCAGTTCCTCCGGTTTGACATCATAGCGCTTGAATTCGGTAATGGCATCGGATAATGTCTCCGTAAAGCCTTTCCTGAGTGCAGCTCTGGAGAAAACCTTCAGCTTGCTTCCCAGGCTGTCCAGGATTTTAAACAGCAGCATGCTCTTGCCTGCCGCATTCAAATGCTTGCGTGAAATGCCGCCCACCTCGCTGAAGACTCTGAAAGCCAGTCTTCTGAAGCTCAGCACCTCCGCTCGGAAAATACCGGCCGAACCGGCTGTCCGGGCCAGATTCTTCTCAGCCTGCAGTGAAAACTGCTCCGGCACGATCCATACCAGCGGATGCAGCTCTCCTGTGTGCAGCTCATTTTTGATTTCCTCCAGGCAATGCGTGGTTTTTCCACTTCCCGCCCGTCCGTATACAATTCTAAGCCCCATAAGCCCTCCCGTTCAAGGAAAATGAAAGGATACCATCCTGCTGCAGTAAAAGCTGCAGTCCTCCTGCATGGTGATCCTGCATGTCCGGCAGGATAGAAATATTATATCATAGTTTGCGGCAAGGGAGGATCCTGCCCTGTTTATTGAATCCGAGTATAATGATTTCGTTATGTGCTTTGTAATGGCGGCCTTCAGCATCTCTGCATAAAAATTTGCGGCTGTTTTGTCATATACCCGTCAACCTTTTCTTTTTTTTTGCCGATATATACTAATGACGGGCTTCAGTTCCGGTTAAGGACAACCGGACTCCGTCCACATCTCATAGAATGCAGGGAGGCATGGATTATGAGGATTGAGAACTCATCCATTCAATTGGCGGGAGCGAGCACTTCTGTTGTACGCCATACTAAAGAAGAATCATTAAAAACATGGACTGGAAATATAAGACCCAATTTTGAAGGGAATAACCCCATCAAGCTTTTTGTACTGCCCCCAAACGCGCAGGCAGGGGATACGGTGCAGCTCTCGGACGAGGGGAAAGCAGCGCTGGAAAAACAGCTTTCCGCAGCATCTTCCAGCGGTATCACCGGGGAGGACGAGCTTTCGGAGCTGATCAGCGACAAGGACAAGCAGAAAATATTGATGCTGCAGAAAATGATTGAAGCACTCACCGGCAAAAAGTTCAAATTTGTCCTGCCCGACCGGATCAAGCTTCATCAGATTAAAGGCGAGGCGCAGCCCATCGCCGTCAGCAGGCAGCCCGTGCAGCGTCAGGGCTGGGGCCTGGAATATGATCTGCACGAAACTCATTACGAAAAGCAAACCATGTCCTTTTCAGCGCAGGGTACTGTCAAAACCGCCGACGGCAGAGAAATCAACCTGAACCTTGAGCTCAGCATGAGCAGGGAGCACATGTCCCAGCTGGATGTGTCGATCAGGGCGGGTGATGCGGTAAAGGTAGACCCGCTGGTCATTAACTTTGGAGGTTCCTCAGCTGCGCTGACCAACAACAAGTTCCGTTTCGACATCGATGCGGACGGCAATGAGGATTTGATATCCTTTGCGACGGGAGGCAGCGGCTTTCTGGCATTTGATATCAACAATGACGGGACCATCAACGACGGCTCTGAGTTATTTGGACCGCAAAGCGGAAACGGGTTCAATGACCTTGCCATGTACGATGGTGACGGGAACGGGTGGATCGACGAAAACGACGACATTTACAGCAAGCTGCGCATCTGGACCAGGGACGAAAACGGAAATGACCAGCTTTTTGCACTGGGTGTGAAGGGCATCGGCGCCATTTACCTGGGCAATGTCTCGACGGCTTTTGATGTGAAGACAGGCAGCAACCAGTCGCTGGGCAGCATTGCAAGAAGCGGAATCTATCTCCGGGAGAACGGAACAGCCGGAACGGTGCAGCATGTAGATCTGGTGCTGTAAAGCCGGATCCGCAGCGTTCGACAGCTTCCATCAGGTTCTGAAGCTATAGTGCAAAAATGCGGCATGTCATCATGCCGCATTTTCATATGTCTGCTTTTTTTGTCCCAGCTTCAGTTCCGAAATGAGCATGCCCGACAGGATCAGCAGGCAACCGGCCGCTTTCATAACGGTGGGCATTTCCGTAACGCCCTGCGCATTCGGTATGATCATGGCAAAGATAGCGGCAAATACCGGCTCTGCTGTAAAAATAAGCGCCGTATGGGTAGGTGTCGTATCCTTCTGTGCGATGGTCTGCCCGCCGAAAGCCAGAGCTGTCCCGAGTACCGCGGTAACCAGTAGTATGACAACCACCGTGCTGTTGAACACCAGAGGCTTTCCCGCGTCCGCCGTCATCCAGAAGGCCGTGCTCAGGATACCTGTTAATCCGATCTGGATGATTGCCAGTAGTGCGGCATTTTCCTTCTGCGTGAACTTATCGATAAAAATGATCTGAAAAGCCCAGCAGATGGAGCAAAGAAATGTAAGAAAATCACCATAGTTAAAATTGAAGCTTAATCCGCCCGAAAGAAAAAACAGTCCGGAAAAGGCAACCATAATACCGATAAAGGATGCCCGGTCAGGTTTCTTTTTCAGTAAAACAGCCGAGATGACCGGTACCATAACAACATTCAAGCCTGTAATAAAGCCGGAGTTCGACGCCGACGTGGTAAACAGTCCGTTGACCTGAAGTGCCATTCCGGCAAACATAAACAGACCGATGATACTTCCGTAGAGCAGTACTCTTTTGTTAAAGTGCCTGAAGCTTTTATAAAATATGGCGGTCAATACTGCCGCGGCCAGCAGGAAACGCATGGATAAATAGGCATATGCAGGGACGTAATCCAGCACCATTTTCATCAGCGGAAAGGAAGCGCCCCACACTACCGTTATTACAAGCAGCAGTACATCTGCCCTTAGCTTTTTAGACATATGTCAGAGAACCTTTTGCAAGAAAGCTCTTGTCCTTTCATTCCTGGGGTTTGAGAAAATTTCTTCAGGCCTGCCTTCTTCCTTGATTTCACCGTTGTCCATAAAAATGACCCTGCTGCCGACTTCCCGTGCGAAGCCCATTTCATGCGTAACAACGAGCATGGTCATGCCTTCTCTGGCCAGATCCTTCATAACCTCCAGCACTTCACCCACCAATTCCGGGTCCAGCGCAGAAGTCGGTTCGTCAAACAACATGATTTTCGGTTTCATGGCAAGCGCCCGGGCGATGGCCACACGCTGCTGCTGACCTCCGGAGAGCCGGGAGGGATATTCGTCCTTTTTATCTTCAAGTCCTACCTTTTTCAGTAATTCTACGGCATATTCCTCAGCTTCCTTCTTCGGTACCTTTTTCACCGTTACGGGAGCCTCAATAATATTCTGCAGCACGGTCATGTGGGGGAACAGGTTGAACCGCTGAAACACCATCCCCAGCTCGCTGCATATTTCGGATACTTTTTTTTGCGAAACCTTGAGCTGATCCCTGCCTGCCATTCTTTCATCCAGCATTTCGCCGTCGATATAGACACGTCCGCTCGTGATTCTTTCAAGATGGTTCAAACAACGGAGCAGCGTACTCTTACCCGAACCGCTGGGCCCGATAATGCACACCACCTCTCCCTTGCTTACCTCTAGATCGATGTTCTTTAGCACCTGGAGGGCACCGAATGACTTGCAGACATTTTCCACTTTAACCATCGACATCATTCAACACCTCCTATTCGTATACGGAATATTTCTTTTCAAGCTTTTCAAATACAATCGTAAAGATTGTCGTCAGTATCAGATATATTATAGCCGCAGGTATATAAATCAAGGGGCTTGCCTGCTGGCTCTCAATTTCATGCGTCACTCTCATCAAATCCGTCATGGCGATAACAGACACCAATGAGGTGTCCTTCAGCAGCATGATGAATTCGTTGCCAACCGGAGGGATCAACCTTCTGTAAGATTGAGGAACAATAATCTTCCTCATGGCTTGTCCATAGGTCATGCCTAATGCTTTTGCCGCTTCCATCTGGCCTTTGTCGATAGACTGTATCGCAGCCCGGATAATCTCCGCCAGATATGCCGCCGAGTTAAGGCTGAAGGCAATAAACGCGGCAATCGTCGCTGTCAGACCTTTGAGGGGAGGATTGAAAAACAGCGGAAATGCATAGTAAAAGAAGAATATCTGCATCAGCAGCGGTGTGCCTCTGAAAAACCAGATATACAGCCAGGAAAGCTTATTGACTACGACATTTTTTGACAATCTTCCAAGCGCCAGCAACAGGCCCAGCAGCAAACCGAATACAATCGCGACAAGCGTCAATTCGATGGTAACTGCCGTACCTTTAAGCAGTCTGGGTAAAAAAGGTATTAAGTCGATCATTTGATATTCCTACCCCCATTTGGCAAGTGCGGCTGCAAAACCGGTTGTCCTGCAGCCGCCCGTCTGTTTATTATTTTCCAATATTTTGTGTCATATCCTCGCCGAACCATTTTTCAGAGATTGCCTTTAATGTTCCGTCACTCATCATTTCTCCAAGAACCTTGTCCACCTTATCGGCTTCCGCTTTGTTTGCCTTGGTAAAGCCAATGGCTATGGGCTCATTCGGCAGCGTTGTGTTGACGATCTTAAAGCTTTCCTTATCCCTGGCGACAAAATATTTGCCAACAACCAGGTCACAGACAACCGCGTCCACACGTCCGATTTTCAATTCATTCAACGCTTCCGTCATCGCTTCATATTTCTTGTAATCCTTGAAGGTAATTGTCTTCTGGAACTCTACACAAGCATCGTCGGAGGTGGTTCCCATCTGAACCGCGACAATCTTGCCGCCCAAATCGTTTTCGTTCTTGATATCCGTATTGTCGGACCGTACGATCATCACCTGGCTGTTTGCTATATAAGGCCTGGTGTATGCGATGGTCTTCTGTCTTTCTTCGGTAATACTGAGTGAGGAAATGATACAATCGTATTTATTTGAGCTGAGTGCTGTAAATATCGCCGTCCATGCTGTCGGCACAAACTGGACCTCTTTGTCCAGCCTTTTGCCAAGCTCCAGTGCAAGCTCAATGTCGAATCCCGCATTATTGCCTGCCTCGTCCTTGTACTCCATCGGCGGGTAAGTGTCGTCGATACCGACACGGAGAACGTTGTCCGAGCTGCCGCTGTCGGATGCACCCTGTCCGCAGGCACTGAAAACAAACGCCATAAGGACTGTAAAGGTTAAAACCAATAATAATGATTTCTTTCTGATCATTTTGACTTCCTCCCATAAATTATTACCACTTCATTATGATAAAGCAATTATACAATATATTAATACAAAACAAGCCTGTTTACAATAATGAAATGTTACCTGCGGTCGTTTTATTTCACTAATTGTATTCTCTTCAAAAAAAAGGCGACTGATGTGAAGCTCACAAAAGCGCCTTTGCCTTTTTTCATGCTTTAACTGCTAAATACCAGTCTGACCGTCGTTGGTCAGCCGTTCAGCTTTTTAAATATTTCATCCTTGATTTTGTTCTTCATATGTATGGAATTGCTTCCCTCGTTGATCAAAGCCTTCCTGATGTATTCCACCTCAGCTTCGGAAAGATATACCAGCCGGCCCTTCAATTCTGTCCTGACACTGTCGAAAATTTCGGCAATCGCCTTTTTCGTCGCATCCAGGCTGCCAAAATAGTATACCTCCTGTGCATCGTCATACACGGCGCCGTTGCCGGTATAGATCTCTTTTACCACAGCAGGCTCAAGGCCGGTGATCCTGGCAATATCCGTCACCTTGTATGCCCCTGAGTAATCGATATAGTAGTTGTCCGCCCGCCTGCCGGACATCCTCGCAATAAAATTGGATTGATTTACCACAAGCATCACCTCATTTACACTTGAATATTAGATTTCGTAACCCGGATTGCATCAGCGTCTTATTATACCAAAATATGACTCTTTACTCAATCGTCAGTCATTATTTTTACAGCTTCTGCATCCCATACCAAACCTATACCACCGAATTCTTGCCCACAACCACGGGCCAGTCCGTTTCACCCTTCAGACTCTTGCCTTTTGTAATCACTACATTCTTATCGAGAATAGTGTAATTGATCGCGGCATCCTGCTCAATGACGGCGCCCTGCATTACGATGCTGTTCCTGACTACCGCCCCCCTGGCTACCGTCACTCCTCTGAACAGAACGCTGTTTTCCACCGATCCTTCTATGAAGCAGCCATCGGCGACGATGGAATTCCTTACCTCCGCCTCCTCGTTATACTTGGCGGGTGCTTCGTCTTTAACCTTGGTGTATATTTTGCCGTTGTCTATAAAGAGTTCCTGCCTTATATCCGGTTTCAGCATGTCCATGCTGGTTCTGTAGTAGGTCTGAACCGAGCTGATATTGCGCCAGTAACCCTTGAACTCGTATCCATACACACCCAGCTTGTCAAGCTTTTTAATCAATATGTCCTTTACCAGGTCATATTCACCATGGGCAATGCACTCTTCCAGCAATGAAATGAGCAGTGTCCTTTTTATCATGTAAACTCCGATGGAGCCAAGGTCTGACTGCGGATGCAGCGGCTTTTCCTGCAGATCCGTCACTCTTTTGTTTTCATCGATCTTGATGATTCCAAGGTTGGAGAGCTCTTCAGGGCTGTAGTCGTACATCTTCCGGTAGGCCAGCGTAATATCCGCCTTGACCTTTATGTGGTATTCCAGCATTTCCTTCATCTGCATTTTAAAAATGCCGTTCCCCTGTGCGATCACCACGTATTCTTCGTTGCTCCTTTTTATAAAGGACAGGTTGTTGTGCATCGCGTCGGCACTGCCCCTGTACCATCCGCTGTCATCACCGGACAGCGAGGGTGGGAAAATGAACAGGCCGTCGTACCTCCTGTCCAGGTCCCATTCCTTTCCGGAACCCAGATGGTCCATCAGCGAACGGAAGCTGTACTGGGTCAGCACGCCTACGTTTTTAATACCGGAGTTGACCATGTTGGACAGCACAAAATCAATTGCCCTGTACTTTCCTCCGAACGGAACCGCCGAAACAGACCTGATGTAGGACAGATCCTTGAGTTCTGGCTTCCTCCAGCCGGTAAGTATCAAGCCCATTGTATTTTTCATTCGCATACACCCCCTTTGAAGACACTGGCGCCGGACGGAATGTGTGCAGAATTGCAGAAATCCTCCGGATGGGCATGCATGTCGATCATGACATTCTTTCCGATATGCACTCCGTCGGGAATGAAGGCTCTTTCTCCAACAACCGTTATGCCGGAGTTATAAATGCCGGGCCTGTATTCATTGGGAATATTTTCGCCGGCACCGATTACGACTTTGCTACCGATCCTCACGCTTTCGCCCACAATGCAATGTTCAAGCCTGCACCCCGAATTTATGCGGGAGTTGGACATGACAATGGAGTTTTCTATGACCGACTCTTTTTCTACAGTGACACCGGGGAACAGCACGGAATTCCGGACCGTCCCGTAAATCATGCAGCCTTCGGCAACAACAGATGTTTTGACACTTCCGGTTGCACCAACAAAATGGGGCGGCTTAACCGGATTGGGCGTATAGATCTTCCATTCGGGATCATATAAATTAAAATCCGGAACCCTTTTGATCAGATCCATGTTGGATTCCCAGAAAGCCTGTATGGTGCCTACATCCCTCCAGTATCCCGTGA
>JAEZMC010000406.1 GCA_023435805.1 Bacillota bacterium
GTCCTGGGGATCGTGATCGGCAGCATTTGGAAAAAACCTGATACTGTAAGACCGGGATTGGTTTTCACCTCCAAAAAGGTGCTTCAGTGGTCGATTATTGCATTGGGCGCGGGGTTAAGCCTCACCCAGGTATTCGAAGTGGGTTTGTCTTCTTTATACGTCATGCTTTTCACACTCTCCGCAGCCTTCATCACAGCATACGGGCTTGGAAAGCTGATGGGAATCTCCTTCAAGCTGACAAGTCTGATCGGAATGGGAACGGCAATCTGCGGCGGTTCGGCAATTGCCGCCATATCCCCGATTATTGATGCAGAAGACGAAGACATTGCCTATTCCATATCAACTGTTTTTCTGTTCAATGTCATAGCGGTTCTGATATTCCCGCCACTTGGGCATCTGCTCGGGTTCTCTGACAATGCGTTCGGACTCTGGGCAGGAACGGCGATCAACGATACTTCGTCCGTTGTAGCGGCAGGATATGCCTTCAGCGATGCGGCCGGGGCCTACGCCACCATTGTAAAGCTAACCAGGACAACGATGATCATACCGATCTCATTGATCTATGCGGCAATTATATTTGTCAAAAAGCAGAAAGAAGCGAGTAGCAACGGGAAGGTTGGCTACCGTTTTACAAAGATATTCCCCTGGTTTATCGTGTGGTTCCTGGTGGCTTCGCTTCTAAATACAGCCGGTATTATAAGCGGGCAGGCTGCAGGATTTATTACTGAAACAGGCAAATTTTTCATTATTGTTGCACTTTCTGCTATCGGACTTCATTCCGATTTCAGGCAAATGCTGAAAACCGGATTAAAACCGATGCTGCTGGGCCTGGCGGTATGGGCGGCCGTAACGGTTACGAGCCTGGCGGTACAATTTGCTACGGGGCAGGTATAATTTGGATTACTTTTTCCGCGATTATAGTCGAATTATATGATACAATATAAGGGGATACAACTGAAACGAATGAGGCGGCTTGCCAAAGCTCCGTCTGGGATGCCAACGGCATTCGTTCATGCAGGATGTCCCTATTTTGATTGATCGCGCTAAACATGGAGTCAAAGGTAATAAACATATGAGGTTTTTTAAAAACAGAAGCTCCGGGGCAATGTTCCTTATTATGGAGGGCATTGTCTTTACAATGATAGTGAACCTGTACAATCCATTCATACAGATGTTTGCAAAGAGGATGGGTGCAGGAAATATACATATTGCGCTGTTGAATGCCATGCCGCAGCTGGTGGCCGTTTTTGTTCTCATACCCTTTGGTATCCTGATCGAACGGGCCAACAGGAAGAAAAGGACGGTATTGATTCTGCTGCTGATCAACAGCCTTTTTTACGCCGCCATAGCCTTTGTGCCCGCCATTCCGCATCAGGGAAAGGTAATGGCTTACGTGATACTGATAGGTCTGATGAACTGGCCAGGCGCTTTGTATCTTGCCACCTGGCAGTCCTACTTCGCAGATAATTTCAAAGGCTCGTACGCAAACCGGATCTATTCGCTGAGAAGCAAGTACGGCACTTTTTTCGGACTGGTAACCGTACTGGTAACCGGCCTGCTGCTGACGGAAATACCCGGGTCGGATGCGGAAAGGCTCTTCCTGTACCAGATTTTTTACGGGGTATGTTTCGCCATGACTCTGCTGCAGCTGTTTCTCTTTTCCAGGGTGGGTGGACAGCAGGAGCGGAATGGGCAGGAGCAGCCGGTACAAATCGATAGCGCACACCAATCAGACCTTGCAGGAGGAGATCTGCAGCAAACGCCCGCAGCAAGACAAACTCGAATATTCGGCAGGGAAGATTTTGCAGGCATGTTTGCCAATAAACCCTTTCTCGTTTTCTGCCTTTGCGGCTTTGTGTTCCACCTTTTCTGGCAGATGGGCTGGCCTCTGTATTTTATCTACAACGCCAATTACGCCTACCTCAATGAGTTCCAATTAAGCCTCATCAGCATTGCTGCCGGACTGACGCAGTTTTTGTCCTATTCCAGCTGGAACAGGCTGATTGAAAGGAAGGGCACCAAACTGGCCATTGTTATCGGGACGGTGGGACTGGCAGTCAATCCATTTTTCTTTACTACGCTATTGAGCTTTCCGGTTATATTATTGATTAACGTATTTGTGGGAGTATCTATAGCGGGTTTCACTCTTACTCTTTTCCTCAGCCTGCTTGAGACTTTGCCTGCAGGGAATAAGACAGTATATATATCCGTGTTCAATACGCTTACAAGTATCACCGGCTTTGTTGCGCCGCTGATCGGTGTGTGGATCTACAACCATACCAATATCTATACGGCGATTGGAATCATTGGCATATTCAGGACGTTGGCCTCACTGCTCTATGTAGTCCGGTGGTGGAAGGGCAGGTCGTCAGGGGCGGGAGGCTATGCGGCGCATACGGCAGATAGCGCAGAAGGCTGATCGGATTATTCGGAGCAATACGGAATGCGGGCGATCCGCGCAGCTTATGAGACCTGGAATGTAAGGCTGTGATCGGATGAATGTACCGGACGGAACCGGAATGTACCGGAACAAATCGGAACAAACCAGCTCGGAATGGGACGAACCGGAACAAATCGGAACAAACCAGCTCGGATCGGAACGAACCGGAATGGATATAGAACGATAACAGGATGATAATAAAATGATAATAGAATTGAAAAAGAATTCAAAAAAGAATTGGAAAAAGATCACAACGGAGGGATAAGAATGCAAAGACCATTTATCGGAATACCAATGGGAGACCCGGCCGGCATCGGCCCTGAAATCGTACTGAAGGCGTTGAAGAACCATAGCCTGTATACCTCGTGCAAACCGGTCGTAATAGGAAGCCTGGCTGTTTTGGAGCGAATGGAGAACATCCTCCAAACCGGCTGCAGATTTCAAACAGTCAGGGAGCCGGCTGAAGGGAGCTATGAACCCGGTACGGTAAACCTGATTGATCTGAACAATGTAGATGCTCAACAGCTGAAGTATGGCGCTATACAGGCTGATGCAGGAAGGGCGGCATATGAATATATCGTTTGCACCTCACAGCTGGCCATGTCAGGGAAACTTGCGGCCATAGCCACCACCCCGATCAACAAGGAGGCGATCAAGGCTGCCGGTATCCGTCAACCCGGCCACACTGAGATACTTGCGGACCTCACCGGCACCCATGACCCGCTGACTATGTTCCAGGTGCATAGCCTCAGGGTGTTTTTCCTCTCAAGGCACGTATCCTTGAGAAAGGCTTGTGACATGGTAACAAAGGAAAGGCTGGCCGATTATATCGAAAGATGCAGCAAGGCATTGGATATGCTAGGCCTTCCGGGAGCAACGCTTGCCGTGGCAGGTCTGAACCCCCACAATGGAGAGCACGGACTTTTTGGAGATGAAGAGGTGCGGGAAGTGGAACCGGCTATTCAGGAAGCAGCCTCAAAAGGAATCCCCGTTGCAGGACCGGTCCCGGCTGATTCCGTATTTCATCAGGCGCTGCATGGAAAATACGGCGCAGTACTGTCGCTATATCACGACCAGGGGCATATCGCCACGAAAACACTGGATTTTGAGCGGACCATTTCTCTTACCCTGGGTATGCCGTTCCTCAGAACCTCTGTGGATCATGGTACTGCATTTGATATCGCCGGGAAGGGGATAGCGGGCTCGGTGAGTATGGAGGAAGCCATTCGTCTGGCTGCAGAGTATGGGCCGTCATATAAACGCATATAGGATGCAGCCACGTTTTGGGATTCGCCAGTCACTTCGTGTGTGCACTGTTGTGCCGGAACGGGGTAGTCTGTATTTGAAAAAGGCCTGTAGGCAGACCGCTTGATAGACAGGCACGATAAAAGATGAGTTGCTAAATCCTGCATATTTGGGTATATTAATGTGAGATAAGGACGAATTTTATTATAAAGAATAAAAATGTAGATATATGGAGGTTTTGTGTGCCGGTAGCAATAAGAGACGATATACTGCAGAGTGTTGAAAAGCCTGCCAGATACACAGGGGGAGAGTGGAACAGTATCAGGAAGGAGCCTTCCTCCGTAGAGATCCGGTTTGCTTTCTGTTTTCCCGACGTGTATGAGGTGGGGATGTCCCATCTTGGAATGAAAATACTTTACCATCTGCTCAATGAACGTGAGGATACAAGCTGTGAAAGAGTCTTTGCCCCCTGGACGGATATGGAGGCAAAGATGCGTGAAAACAATATCCCGCTTTTTTCACTGGAAACACGCGAACCTGTGGGCAGCTTTGATTTTATTGGTTTTACGCTGCAGTACGAAATGAGCTATACGAATATACTGAATATGCTCGACCTTGCGGGTGTTCCGCTGTACAGCAGGGACAGGGGTGAGGGGCATCCGTTCGTATGCGCGGGAGGCCCCTGCGCCTACAACCCGGAACCGCTTGCAGATTTCATTGATTTCTTCATGCTTGGCGAGGGCGAAGAAATCATCAATGAAGTAATGGATGCCTATCGGGAATGGAAAAAGGAAAGTGTGTCGCGTGAAGCATTTCTGAATAAAATAGTGGGTATAGAAGGAATATATGTGCCGGGCTTTTACGAAGCTTCCTATCATACGGACGGTACGGTCAGGAGCATCGAGCCAGTACATCCGGACTATCCGGCCAAAATCAGGAAGCGGATCATAAAAGACCTTGACAATACATATTTCCCCGAAAAAATAGTTGTTCCGTATACGTCCATCGTACATGACAGGATCATGCTGGAGCTTTTCCGCGGCTGTACCCGTGGCTGCAGATTTTGCCAGGCTGGATTTATATACAGGCCGGTACGGGAAAAAACGCCGCAAAAACTGAAGGAAACAGCAAAGAAGCTGGAAAGCAGCACGGGCTATGAAGAAATCTCCCTGACCTCCCTAAGCACCAGCGACTATTCGGGGCTGCCCCAGCTGACTGCCGAGCTGATCGAGGAAATGGAACCCAAAAAGGTCAACCTGGCACTGCCGTCCCTCCGTATCGATTCCTTCTCTCTGGATTTGATGGAGAAGGCGCAGAAGGTTCGAAAAAGCGGATTGACCTTTGCACCGGAAGCGGGTACCCAGAGGCTCAGGGATGTGATCAACAAGGGTGTTACGGAAGAAGATCTGCTGAATTCCGTAAGCCTGGCATTCAGAGGGGGCTGGAACGGAGTCAAGCTGTATTTCATGATCGGCCTGCCCTTTGAAACGATGGAGGATGTGGAAGGTATAGCCGCCCTTGGAAAGAAAGTGGCGGATGAATATTTTAAGGTGCCAAAGGACAAAAGAGGGAAAGGTCTTGAGATTACCATCAGTACCTCCTCCTTTGTGCCGAAGCCCTTCACACCGTTCCAATGGGAGGCCCAGGACAGGATACCTGTACTGACGGAGAAACAGCGGTTCTTGAAAGGAATCATTAAGGACAGACACCTGCGTTACAACTGGCACGACCCGGAATTGAGCCTGCTGGAGGCTGTATTTGCCCGGGGTGACAGGAGAACGGGAAAGGTGCTTTTGAAAGCCTGGGAAAGGGGCTGCAAATTCGACAGCTGGGGGGAGCATTTCAAGTACGACGCATGGCTTGGAGCCTTTGAAGACTGCGGGATCGACCCGGCATTTTATGCGAACCGGAAAAGGGACTTTGATGAGGTTTTTCCATGGGACCATATTGATATCGGGGTTTCCAAGAAATTTCTCCAGCGCGAAAACGAAAAGTCGGAAAGAGGCGAGATCACTCCAAACTGCATGCAGTCCTGTACGGGATGCGGTGCTGCCTCCTTCAACGGCGGTATTTGCACGGATGCGCCCTGGAATAGGGAGGACGAAGAGAAGGATCGGACTGAAAAACCTTCCGGACATGACGGGAGGGATAGCGGTGAGTAACATACGTGTCAGATTTGCACGGGGCGAAGCTGTTAAATTTATTTCACATTTGGATCTGATGAAGGTATTTGAACGGGCTATCAGGCGTTCAGGCCTGCCGATCGCCTACTCGCAGGGTTTTAATCCCCATCCGCAGATGGTGTTCGGGCTGCCGCTGCCGGTCGGGGTGACAAGCGACGGTGAATATGCGGATTTCGAACTGGTACGGGAAATCAAGCCGGAACAGTTCATGGAGGAGCTGAACAAATCTCTTCCTGAGGCTGTCAGAATCATAGCTGCCGCCGGGAAGAATACCAGGGCGAATATCATGGCCTCTGTTTCCGGTGCGGATTATGTGCTGGATATTTTTCTGAATGAAACGCTTCCGATGAATACCATTTCCGAAAAACTGAAATGGATGATGGAATCGGAAAGCATTATGGTCTTGAAGGAAGGAAAGGGCAATGCCAAGGAAATTGACATCCGTCCACTGATTCTGGGAGCAAGCCTGGAAGAAATGAAGGATGTTCCATATGGATATGAGAGCTTTGGAACGGCTTTTACCGTGCAGACGACATTCCGTGCCGGCAGCACGGCAAATCTCAGGCCGGAGCTGTTTATCAGGGCACTGGCTGAACAGGCGGGACTCCCTGTTGCATCCAGCAGGGTGCACAGGATGGCGCTCTATGTTTCAAAGCATGGCAGGATGACCGATCCTTTGGATCAAGCCGTCTTGAATGATTGATAATAGGTGGTGTAAGTTTGGGCAATGAAATAATTGTTGATATCGGAACGGCAGAAAACAGAGTTGCACTGCTGGAGGACAGGGAGCTTGCTGAAATTTATATCGAGCGGCCCTGCTCCGAGAGGATCGTGGGCAACATTTACAGGGGAAAGGTCAGCAGCGTGCTGCCCGGCATGCAGGCAGCCTTTATAGATATCGGCTGCGATAGGAACGCTTTCCTTTATGCCGGTGATGTCATAGCAAAAAAGGAATACTCCGAGGATGAAGAGGATGTAATACAGGATGTCAAAGGCTGCAATATACGCGATCTGCTCAGACCCGGACAGGAGCTTACTGTTCAGGTCATCAAGGAGCCGATCGGCTCGAAAGGCCCAAGAGTCACCACCAATATTACATTGCCCGGCAGGCAGCTGGTGCTGCTGCCCGGTGCGGATTACACAGGAGTTTCCAGACGGATCGAGAATGAAAACGAGAGGGCGAAACTGAAAAAAATCGCTGAAAAGCTGAAGCCCAAAGGAATGGGCCTCATTGTAAGGACAGCTTCGGAAGGTAACGGGGAGGACGATTTTGCCCATGACCTGAGCTTTCTTCTGAAGCTGTGGGAAAGCATCCGGCAGAAGGAGCACAGCGGGCCGGTACCGCGCTGTATCCACAAGGATTTGAGCCTTGTATACAGGACGGTTCGCGATCTTTTTACGATGGACATCGACAAGTTTATCATCAATGACAGAAGCCAGTATGCCAAGGTGCTCGAGCTCGTGGATATGATCTCTCCCGCCTTGAAATACCGGGTGGAATATTTCAGCAAAAATTATGATATGTTCGAGTACTACCAGCTCGAGTCGAAAATAACCAGAGCGCTGTCCAGAAAAGTCTGGCTCAAGTGCGGCGGTTATCTGGTGATCGACAAAACGGAAGCGCTGACCGTGATTGATGTGAACACCGGTAAATATGTGGGTGGAAGCAATCTGGAGGACACTGTCCTGAAGACGAATCTGGATGCGGCCCGGGAGCTGGCCAGGCAGATACGGCTGAGAGATATCGGAGGGATCATCATCATTGATTTTATTGATATGCATGAGCACGAACACCAGCAGATGGTGCTTGATGCCCTCAAGCAGGCGCTCAGGAAGGATCGGACGAAAACTACGGTGATAGGCATGACCGGTCTTGGCCTGATTGAAATGACCAGAAAAAAGGTCAGGCAGGAATTGTCCAGCGTTATGCATACGGATTGTCCGTACTGCGACGGGTCAGGCAAGATACTGTCGCCTGAGGCCATGGCAAGAAATGTGGAAAAGGAAATCGGCAGATATTTCAGTCAGACGGTTTCAAACGCCGTCCAGGTGGAGGTACACCCCTCCGTCGCCGACGTGCTGAAGGCTGATCTGAACGGCAATTTTTCCAAGCTTCAGGAAACCTATGGCAAGAGAATCATATTCAAGGCTTCTGAAGAAATGAAGCATGAAGAAATAAAAATTCGAGACGTTGACATCAGTACGCTTGTGTGTTAGAATGTTTCGGTAACCGCTCGGCCATGGCCCCAAAATGCGACAACAGTTGCTGCCATAACGGTCCGGCGAGTCTGTAAACAGGAGGTATGGACCATGTACGCTGTAATAGAAACAGGTGGAAAGCAGTATAAGGTACAAGAAGGCGATGTTATTTTCATAGAGAAACTGGATGCTGAAGACGGCGCAGCAATAACCTTTGACAAGGTTCTGGCAGTTTCCAGCGAAGGCAACGTGACTTTCGGCAAACCGCTGGTGGCCAATGCAAGTGTAGCTGCAAAGGTGCTGGGGCAAGGCAAGGACAAAAAGATCATCGTTTTCAAGTACAAGGCGAAGAAGGGCTACAGAAACAAGACCGGACACAGACAGCCCTACACCAAAGTGCAGATAGACAAGATCAGTGTTTAATACAGGGTCTGTAACATGATCAACGTAGTTATAACAAGGGATTGTTCGGGTTCTATCAAGGTTTTGAGTGTAAACGGGCATGCAGGATATGCCGAAGAAGGGCAGGACATCATTTGCTCAGCGGTATCGGTGACAGCCTATACGGCAGCCGGTGCGCTTGAAGATCTGGCAGGCTTGAAAAACTGCTATATCGAGAAAGACGGGCACTTGACGATACGCTTGCCGGAGGAAATGACAGCAGAGCAGAAAACAACAGCCGGCATTATACTCGAGACTACTGCAATAGGCTTTAAGCAGATAGAACTATCATATGGAAAGTATGTATCGGTAATAGAAGAGGAGGTGTAATCCGATGATTAAAATTAATCTCCAGCTGTTTGCTCACAAGAAGGGAGTCGGCAGCTCCAGAAACGGCCGTGACAGCGCGGCGCAAAGACTCGGTGTCAAAAGGGCTGACGGACAGTATGTTCTGGCCGGCAACATTCTGGTAAGACAAAGAGGTACAAAGATTCATCCGGGTGAGAATGTAGGAAAAGGCAAGGATGACACCCTTTTTGCTCTGGCAGAAGGCAAGGTTAAGTTTGAAAGATTGGGCAAGGACAAAAAGCAGGTCAGTATAGTAACAGTCTAATAAGTAAAAAATAAGTCCCGGCACAGCAAGCCGGGATTTTTTTACTATTTTGTAACAGATATATTATTGACGTTTGAGGGCAAGGGAGTATTTCAATGTTCATAGACCGCGCAAAAATACATATAAAAGCCGGAGACGGCGGTAACGGAAAAGTGTCGTTCCACAGGGAAAAATACGTGTCTGCGGGCGGACCCGACGGGGGTGACGGCGGTAAGGGCGGCGATGTTGTCTTTATCGTGGATGAAGGCCTCAGGACCCTGATCGATTTCAAATACAAGCGGAAATATGCTGCCGAGCCCGGTGAAAATGGCGGGGCTGCGAATCGTTCGGGCAAAAGCGGCAAGGAGCTGGTGATCAAGGTGCCTCCCGGAACACTTGTCAGAGATGAAGCAACGGGGCGCATACTGGCAGATATGACAAAGACAGGCCAACGTGTGGTTATTGCCAGGGGAGGAAGGGGCGGAAAGGGAAACCAGCATTTTGCCACTTCCACCAGGCAGGTGCCAAGTTTTGCACGAGCCGGAGACCTCGGCGAGGAATACCGCGTGGAATTGGAACTGAAGCTTATAGCGGACGCAGGCCTGGTCGGATTCCCCAATGCAGGCAAATCCACCATCCTTTCGATGGTAACGGCTGCCAATCCGAAGATCGCGGACTATCCCTTTACCACGCTGGAGCCGAACCTGGGCGTTGTCAGCATGGAGCAGGGCAGCAGCTTTGTGCTTGCCGATATACCCGGGCTGATTGAAGGGGCGCATGAAGGTGTAGGGTTGGGGTTTGAGTTCCTGAGGCATGTAGAAAGAACCAGACTGCTGATCCATGTAGTGGACGTGGCTGCTGTGGATGGAAGAGACCCGTTGAGCGACTTTGAAACAATCAATGCCGAGCTCAGGAAGTACAACCCGAAGCTAGCGGAAAGGCCACAGGTGATTGCGGCCAACAAGGTGGATCTGCCCGAGGGCAGGGAAAATCTGGAGAGCTTCCGCGAAGCGATTGAGGCAAAAGGCTACAGGATGTTTCCGGTTTCGGCTGCCACCAACAGCGGGATAAAGGAACTGATGTACTATGTGGCGTCTCAGCTTGCCGAGCTTCCCGAGACCGGGCTCACAGAGGAGGAAGGGGCTGAAGCCGTGTACACGGCGGCAGAGGAAGAACCGTTCACGGTACGCAAGGAAGGGAACACTTATATTGTCGAAGGCAATTGGGTGAGAAAGGTGGTAGGCTCCACTAATTTTGGGATATATGAGTCGCTGCAGTACTTCCAGCGCTCGCTGAAGACAAAGGGCGTTATTGACGCATTGGAAAAGCTGGGAATCAACGAGGGCGACACAGTGAAAATATATGATATCGAGTTTGAATACGTGAGGTAAAGTGCCGTTGTGCGGCAGCAAAGGAAGCATTTGCAGCCCGCCGGACACATGGAGGAAAATATGCTTACAAGCAAGCAAAGAAGCTATCTCAGAAGCCTGGCCAATAC
>JAEZMC010000417.1 GCA_023435805.1 Bacillota bacterium
CATCGGAATAAGCGGCAAGGCAGCTCTAAAAGTGGGAGAGAAGCTTTCCTACATTTCCGGCGGTCATCAGGTCCTTTGTGTAACACATCTTGCACAGATTGCCGCTATGGCGGACAGACATTACCTCATTGAAAAGTTTTTCAGCGAGGACAGTACAAAAACGACGGTTGCAAGGCTTGACAACAGTCAGGCGGTCAAAGAAATAGCAAGGCTGGCAGGCGGTTCAGACGCTTCCGAGGCTTCTATAAAATATGCTGAAGAAATGCTTAATAATGCAAAAAGACTAAAAAAAGCTTGATATAGGGAGTCAAAGCAAGAAAATCCGGTTAAAACGCCGGATTTTCTTGCTTTTATTCATTTTTACCTCCTGTTCATTTATTTGTTTGAATAAATGGTTTTGCAAAAGGTTAACTTACTTGCAGGAGGTTGAACAATGAGACAATTGACTACTTTTAAGAAACTTCTTATTGTTTTGATATTTTCTGTGCTTGCCGTGATCGGCACGGCATATGCAAAAGTAATGCTGACAATTCCAAATGAAATGGTTCTTATAGAAGGGGAAGAATATCTGTTTAATGTTAACAGCCTTTTCCCTCTCAGCATAATGGCCGACAAGGAAGGAATACTCAAAATAAATGGAAAAACGATAGAAACCACCGGCCGTCATGTTGGCTTGTCCATGCCTGTTTCATTCAGTTCGGCAAAGGATGGAAGGGTTAAGCTGAATTTGCGTTTTTTCGGAATTTTACCGGTTAAAACGGTTAATGTGGACATCGTATCCCACAGGCAGGTCGTGGCATGCGGCAATACGGTCGGCGTGAAGCTGAAGCTCGACGGCATACTGGTTGTAGGCGTGTCAGATGTAGAAAATAATTCCGGGCAAAAAATCATTCCGGCAAAAAACAGCGGAATCAAACCGGGTTATGTGATTACAGGCATTAATAACAAAAACATCGGCAGCATTAAACAACTGGTGGATGAAATCAACAGCAGCGGGGGCAAATCCTTGAAAATCAGTTTCAAATCCGGCGAAGATAAGGGAGAAACCATGGTAACGCCGATCATATCAGCAGAGGACAAAAAGTACCATATCGGTCTCTGGGTAAGAGACAGTACTGCCGGTATCGGAACATTAACCTTTTATGATAGCGCCACCAGGGTGTTCGGAGCACTGGGCCACGGTATTACGGATATAGACACCGGAACGCTGATGTCTGTCGCATCGGGTGAAATTTTGGAATCCAGTATTCTTGGCGTCAAGGTCGGCAGATGCGGTGACCCCGGCGAATTAAAGGGGATATTTACAGAGGGCACACGTCTTGGCGTCATACAGCTGAACAGTGATATCGGCATTTATGGAAAGCTGGACAAGGAAGCAGCCTGCAAAATAACCGGTAAACTTTATCCGGTCGGTGTAAGATCGGACATTACGGAAGGACCGGCTACCATACTTTCGAATATTGAAGGCAGAAGTATCAATGAGTACGCCATTGAGATCCAAAAGGTATCGAGGCAGAATTTAAACGGCTCGAAGGGCATGGTCATCAAAATAACCGACAGGCGGCTGCTGGATGCGACGGGTGGAATCGTACAGGGCATGTCGGGAAGCCCGATCATTCAGAATGGTAAAATCATCGGTGCTGTCACACATGTACTGGTCAATGATCCTACAAGGGGGTATGGAATCTTCATCGAGGCGATGCTGAGAAATGCGGCAGGCTGACAGGAAATAGTGGGCATAAATAAGGAAATGAAAGTCGCTGCGATCATAAGAAACAGCAAAAAGCACATAATGTGATAAATTGCTGAAATGCCTTGAAATAAGGTAATTGGAGGTAATAATAACAAATACATCAAGACGTTATAAACAAATAATGACAAAACAGATAAAATTATACTTGATTAATATAAGAAACAAAAATATAATGGTGACAACAGGAAAAAGCTGTGAATTGGAGGGGGAGTTGCTTTGCTGGAGAGAAAAATACAAATTGTTATTGCGGATGACAATAAAGAATTCGGGGATATTCTTTGCGAATACCTAAGCAACCAGAGCGATATTGAAGTACTGGGGGTCGCAAGGGATGGTAATGAAGCGTGCGAGTTGATTGCAACAAAATTACCCGATATAGCCATATTGGATATCATCATGCCTCATCTTGACGGGCTGGGAGTTTTGGAAAAAATGAATTCCATGGCGCTAAAAAAACGCCCTCTGTTTATCATACTTTCCGCTGTCGGGCAGGATAAAATCACTCAGAGAGCACTTGCTCTCGGAGCGGAATATTATATTGTAAAGCCGTTTGACATGGATGTGCTGGTATCGAGGATAAGGCAGCTGAAGGATACAAACCAGAATGCAATCATTCGGTCGGACTACACAATGGAATCAAGAGTGCCGTACCACATGCCTGCTCCGAGAAACCTTGAGGTGGAAGTAACAAACATCATGCATGAGATCGGAGTCCCGGCACATATCAAAGGGTATCAGTACCTGCGGGATGCGATCATGATGGTCGTCAAGGATCTGGACATCATCAACTCCATTACAAAACAGCTGTATCCTTCCATTGCACGTGAATACAATACCACCCCCAGCAGAGTTGAAAGAGCCATCCGGCATGCAATCGAAGTAGCCTGGAGCAGAGGTCAGGTCGAAGCCATCGACGCCCTCTTTGGCTACACGGTCAGCATCGGCAAGGGCAAGCCGACCAACTCGGAATTCATTGCGATGGTGGCAGACAAGCTGCGTCTGGAGATGAAGGTGAGCTGATATGCTCATCACATTGCGCAAATAATGGATAAATAAAAACACCACCTGCCGGTGGTGTTTTATTTTGCATATGGCAGCCGTCTGCTGCTGAAAAAAGATTACAGCTTTACCTTCTGCGGCTTCGAAAACCATCTTTTAAAAAAATTCCTTCTGTTTTTTGCCCTCCAGGTTCCGAGTGCCCGGTCCACATCCTGATAGTGCTTTTCCATTTTATTTTCCAGCCTGCGCATTCCATTTTCAACACATGCACCCAGTTCAAGCTTGCTCTTGTATATTTCCCTGGAGAGGTGCTCCTTCGTCGAGGCTATTTCAATGGACAGATCCTGTGTCAGTTGCTTGCCGAATTCGTTAAAAAACGCCTGTATTCTTTCATAATCCTTATTTTCTGCTGCAGCCAGGGATGTCGGCCGATGATCGGGCAGCAGCGCTTCCGGTTCCCCCGGATCATCCTCCTGCAGGATTTTTTTAATTGCCTTTATCTCAAGACCCTCATTCCGCATGACCTTGATTTTGTACATGATATTGGCCATTGCTGCGGTGTAGTAGCGCCTCCCGCGTTCATCCTTCGGTATGTTCAGTCCGAATTCCTTTTCATAGAAACGCAGCGCGTGATCAGTTAATTGCAGGATTTCACTTAACTCTGTAATTGAGTATTTTTCCTTTAGTATCTCCATGAAATTTCCCCCTTAAAAAGGACAAGTGCAAACTAGCTATATAATACCATAAATGTTATATATAGTAAATTACAGGGGCTTATTTCTCAATATTTCCAGAGCTTTTACGATATCGTCCGGAACCGGAGCTTCAAGCTCTATCATATTGCCGGTAAAAGGGTGGGTGATAACGGAGCGAACGGAATGGAGAGCCTGTCTTTTCATAAGGCCTGTAAGATTGTCATGAAACACCGGAAGGTCATATAAGGTATCACCGACAAGAGGATGACCGGAAGCCTGGCAGTGTACACGGATCTGATGAGTCCGCCCGGTTTCCAGCGTAAATTTTACATAGGCGGCATTGGAGAACTGCTCGAGCACTTCAAAATGTGTGATAGAGGGGGAACCATCCGCTGTGACGTGACGGAGCATAATACTGCCCGGAAGCCTCTCGATTGGCAGGTTGATCGTACCGCGGGGTTCCTCAGGGTTACCGTGGACAAGACCGACATACTCCTTCAGGAAGGAGCCGGAACGCATCTGTCCGACCAGGTTTTCCTGAATAAAGGGGTTTAGTGCAAACAGGATAATACCGGATGTATCTTTATCCAATCTGCTGACAGGACGTACCAATGTCCTGACGTCTTTGCAGAGAAGATGATATACGAGTGCGTTTGCCACCGTACCGGACACATGGCTGAAGGTTGGATGAACCACCATGCCGGGAGGTTTATTGACGGCTATAAGATACTCATCTTCAAACAGGATGTCAATCGGCAGCGGCTCTGGAACGATCGCATCATTAAACTCCTCCAATTCCACCAGCGCCTCCACCAGATCTCCCTCCAGCACCTCTGCGTTGACATGAACAGGAATGGTATTTAAAAATATGTTTCCCGAATACTTCAGCTTTTTCACCAGTCTTTCGGATAGGTGAAGACGGTTTTTCAGGATATATTTAACTGTTTTTTTGTGATCCTCGCCGGATACTTTCATGCTGAGCCGCATACCGTCACCCGTTTTCATAAATAATTACAATGTTACAGCAGTCACGAATATAAATCAAGGGGAGGAACTGCGAAAGCGACGGCGTTCAAAGCCGCAAATATGCGGAGCGGCAAAATCCCGTTGAAATGAATTCACAAGTGGGATACAATGAAAATGGAATAAACGGCACAGGCATTCGAAAAGCAGACAGCCGCACAAACAACCGGAAGGGGATTCTACCAACGCATGAACATTACATACCAGGAATATTTAAAAAATACCTTCGGCATTGACGAAAGCATTATACGAGTGGCACAATCGGCAGAAAATGCGGTCAAAGGCATTATAAAAAATATAGAAGAAATCAGGGAGATGAACCAGTACAAGGTCATTGCCGCAATGCAGGCGCACCACTTAAGCGACACGCATTTCGGCGGAACCACCGGCTACGGTTATGACGACAAGGGAAGAGAAATACTCGACGCTGTTTATGCCAGTATCTTTAAGGCTGAGGACGCACTCGTCCGGCACCAGATCGTTGCCGGTACGCAAGCGATAGCCATATGCCTGTTCGGCAATCTGAGACCGGGCGATGAGCTGCTTTCCGTTACGGGAAAGCCATATGACACGCTAGAAGAAGTGATCGGCATCCGCGGTGAGGGCTCCGGTTCCCTGAAGGATTTCGGTGTAGGCTACAGGCAGGTGGAGCTTCTTGAGGACGGCAGTATTGATCTGGCCGGCGTTCGGGAGGCAGTAGGGGAAAACACCGCGATGGTATTGCTGCAGCGTTCGCGCGGTTACAGCTGGAGGCCTTCCATAAAAATCAGGGAAATGAAAAGGGTTATAGAAATCATTAAAGAAATAAATAATAATACGATTGTAATGGTTGATAATTGCTACGGCGAATTTGTAGAGGCGGAGGAACCCATTGAAGCAGGCGCCGATCTGGTGGCCGGATCTCTGATCAAAAATCCAGGAGGGGGTCTGGTACCGTCAGGAGGGTATATCGCAGGGAAAGCCCGATATGTAAAGAATGCTGCCTACAGGTTGACAACACCGGGTTTGGGGAAAAAGGTCGGTGCAACGCTTGGCAACAGCAGGCTGATGTTCCAGGGCCTGTTCCTGGCACCGCACGCGGTGGCCGAAAGCCTGAAGGGGGCCGTATTCTGTGCAGAGATTATGAAAAGGCTCGGATTTGATACCTCACCGCAGCCTGATCAAATTAGAAGCGATATTATACAGGCCATCAGGTTTAGCAATCCGGAAAGCATGATCGCCTTCTGTCAGGGCATTCAAAAGGGTTCGCCGGTGGATGCATTTGTCACGCCGGAGCCATGGGAAATGCCGGGTTATGACAGCCCGGTGATTATGGCGGCAGGGGCATTTATTCAAGGCTCCTCCATCGAACTGAGTGCGGATGC
>JAEZMC010000002.1 GCA_023435805.1 Bacillota bacterium
TACAATGGGTGGCTCGTTGTCCACCAGGTAGCATTCCACACCGTAGATGATCTTGATGTTGTGCTTTCTGCCGGCACTATAAGCTTCCGGAAACGCCTGCACGACGCCATGGTCCGTTATGGCAACGGCTTTATGCCCCCATTCCGCGGCCCTCCCGACCAGCTTTGCAACAGGTGTAACGGCATCCATGGCACTCATCTGAGTATGCAGGTGCAATTCCACTCTTTTGACCTCGGCCCGGTCGGTTTTCTTTTGCTTTTCAAGCTGCAGTATATCCGTGGCCATCACGGCAATTTCCTTGGAGTACTTGTCATACTGAGCCTCGCCGCGCACCTTGAAATAAAGGCCGTTTTTAATCTGTTCAGCCCTGAGATCGTAATCATCCTTCTGTACAAATAGTTTAACTGTCAGCGAATTCGAATAATCTGTGATGTCAAAGGAGCAGAGGTACCGGTTTCCGCGTATTTCCCTGAAGGCCACATTTGAAATATCGCCGCAGATGGCTACCTTTCCCGAATCCTGTGTGACATCGTTCATGCACATAAGACTGTCATTGAAGCTTTTTCCCAGAATAATTTCGACGACCTGAGTGTCATTGGCGTCGGTCTCCTTCCGGCGCTGTCTTTTCGGTCCGGAACCCGAGGCCTGTGCTTTTTCCTCGGCCAGTGCCATGCTGTGTACCCTGGCCTCCTCACTCTCCTTTAACTCCATGTATTTTTCACGGAAGTCCTGGTCCAGCTCACAATCTGTAAATACAACAACAACCTTTTCCCCGAAAGCATCAAATATAAGTTCCTCGATCAGCCTGTCACAGCCCTGGGCTTTAAGTATCCGGCTTCCGCTTGTGGCAAGCCTGATTTCAAGGCGTTCTCCCTCCAGCTCCCATTCGCAGCCGTTTAAGATGCCTCGGCTCAAAGCGACATTGGTATTGATCGAGTAAACAACACTATCCCAATAGGCAGCCAGCATTTCTTCAAATGGGATATCCAGCTCGAACCGGAGCTTGATTTCCACAGTCAGTGAAAAAGCCGCTGCAAGTGCCTGCTCCACCTGCATTGCGAGAGCCGCAGGTATCAGCCTGGCTGCAGTGGCTTTGGCCACCAGCTTGCCTGATTTTTTAAAAACGCCCAGACTGGTTATGTTTACCTCTTTAAAAAAGTCCAGCACCTCTCCGCCGAGCTCCAACTCCGGAAACACCTCGACAAAGCTTTTGTTTATTGCAGGATCCGACATTTGTATATACCCCTCGAATCATGTTAATAGCCTGTGCACCTCGCTGCCAGGCTGATATCACATTTTTTCCATCTCCGCAAGCAGCTCTTCAACAATCCTGTCCTGCGGTATTTTTCTTACTATCCGGCCCTTCTTGAACAGCAGCGCCTCGCCGTCTCCGCCGGCTATGCCGATATCGGCTTCTCTTGCTTCACCCGGCCCGTTTACAGCACAGCCCATTACGGCAACACGTATCTGCCTGTCGCTGCCGGCAAGCCTTTGTTCCACTTCATTGGCCACCTTGATGAGATCGATCCTGCAGCGGCCGCATGTCGGACAGGAAACAAACTCCACCCCCGCCTTGCGCAGCCCCATGGCTTTCAGCAGTTCAATGCCCACCTTGACTTCCTCAACGGGATCGCCCGTCAGAGACACTCTGAGCGTATCTCCGATGCCCTCCGCAAGCAGGCACCCGAGTCCCGCCGCAGATTTGACCGTGCCAGCAAACAGCGTCCCTGCCTCCGTTACACCAATATGTAGCGGATAGTCCGTGCTCCCGGACATCAAACGGTACGCCTGTATCGTCATCGGTACACTGGACGCTTTCAGTGAAAAAGCAATATCCTCAAAACCAAAATTCTCGAGCATCGCGGCATGATGCAGCGCACTCTCCACCATACCCTCCGGTGTGACTCCTCCATATTTTTCGAGGATGTGTTTTTCCAATGATCCCGAATTTACACCGATCCGGATGGGTATGCCCCTCTCCTTCGCTGCATCGACAACCTTTTTCACCCTGTCGCTGCCGCCTATGTTGCCCGGGTTCAGGCGAATCTTGTCCGCTCCGTTTTTCAGGCATTCCAGCGCCAGCGTGTAGTCAAAATGGATGTCCGCCACCAGCGGTATTCCAATGGCTTTTTTTATATCCTTTACCGCAAGGGCCGCTTCATAATCCGGGATGGCGACGCGCACAATGTCGCAGCCGGCTTCCTCAAGCCTTTTGATCTGCTCCACCGTCGCCGCCGTATCACGGGTGTCCGTATTGGTCATGGACTGCACCGAAACAGGAGCGTCTCCGCCAATAAAGCTATCCCCCACACGGATTTTTCTCGTCTTTTTTCTATTGAAATAATTCTCCATTACAGTTTCCAACCCTCTCACAATTGCCCGCATTACCCCGTAATCAGCCTGACAATGTCGTTATACGCCGCATAAATTCCCAGCATAATGATCAGTACAAAGCCAACCATGGAGATATAGGCTTCCTTTTCCTGGCTCAACGGTTTGCCGCGGATGGCTTCCACACCGATCAGCACCAGTCTGCCGCCGTCCAGCATGGGGAAAGGCACCAGATTGGTGGCGCCGATGGCGATACTCATCAGCGCGGTAATATACATGAGATACAGCAGCATTTCAATAATATTGGGCGCCTGCTCCACCGCGGTACTGATGGTGCTGACCATGCCGATGGGGCCCATCATCTCGTTCAGCTTCGCCATTCCGGAAATCAGCCAGCCCAGGCTGTATGCAACACTCCTTACAATGGAGTAGGTGAATACCGCCGACTCCTTGAAGGAGTCGATAATCCCTCCCTTTTCGGAGGCAAATTCAAGGCCGACGTCATACATTTCAGTGGTCTTGACTTCCTTGGGCGTAATCGTTACGCTGACTACGGAGTCGCCTCTCATCGCCTTCAGCTCGATGGGGCTTGTGCCGTTCTTTGATACAAATTCCACCAGCTGTGTCGCCGTATCAATTTTTGTATCATTCAGTGCAATGATCTTGTCTCCGACCTGCAGACCCATTTCTGCTGCAGGGTAATCCGGCGTCAGCGCGCGGATTACATTGGAATCGGCTTCATC
>JAEZMC010000008.1 GCA_023435805.1 Bacillota bacterium
TTGAATGTTCCCGCTGAACTGGGCCATTTCCTGTCGGGCCTGCTGGGTGCAATAGGTGAGGCAAATGCTTCGGATGCCGGTATCGGTGTTGAAGGGTGCCATATTCTCTGGGAACGGTCAAACAGCCTGAAGGAGCAGTACAGGGAAAGAATCCGCTATGGCCTGGATGGCCGGGAAACAACGCTGGATGCGGCATATATCAATCAATTTCTGGACAAAGCGTTTGACCTGGTTGAAAGGGGAATCAAGAAATCGTATGCTTCGGATTCCGGCATCTATCACGCCTATTTTATCAACGAGCCGGAAGAATATGTGATATCGGACAGAGAGGATGGCAACAGCACCATAGAGGTGAAAAGGTTTAAACAGCTTCCTCTTCCGCCATTTCTGGAAGCCCAGGTTCATGCGTTACGCGTGAACAGGGATGCAGATGAAGCGAAAAAATTGTATGAGTCCGTATTGCGTACGGAGCTGTATGACAGAGAACTGGGCATGTACAGGTCAAATGCCAGCCTGAATGCATTCCCCATGGAATTGGGCAGAATCCGGGCATTTACGCCGGGATGGCTTGAAAATGAATCCGTCTTTCTGCATATGGAGTATAAATATTTTCTGGAGCTGCTGAAATCAGGGCTTGAAGAGGAATTTTACAGAACGGCTGCCACGGCTCTGGTGCCTTTTATGAATCCGGAGGTCTATGGCCGGAGCATTTTTGAAAATTCCTCCTTCATTGCCAGCAGTGCAAATCCCAATAAAAGCATAAGAGGCGGCGGCTTTGTCGCACGCCTTAGCGGTACGACCAGCGAATTTTACAGTATGCTGCTTGTCATGGCTCTCGGCACCCAGCCGTTCCGCCTGAACGAAAACAGTGAACCGGAGCTGAAGCTGGAGCCCCGGCTGCCGGGATGGATGTTTGCAGAAACGCCCGGCAAAGCAGTCATATTTTCGGAAGGGACGGACAAGGAGCTTGAACTGGGCCGGGATACATATGCTTTCCGGTTTTTAGGGGACGTCCTGCTGGTATACCATAACGAAAACAGGCTGAACACATACGGCGCTGATGCAGTAAAAACCGTAAAAATCATCCTTGAGCAAGAAGGATCAGAAAGGCTGGAATTTAAAGGCGATACCATTCCTGCACCCTATGCATCCTACGTCCGGAAGGGCCGTTACAGCAGAATTGACGCCTTCCTTGCACCATGATGGAGTTGATACGGCTAAGCTTCATTCAGCCAAGCCGGTGTTCATAATAAAGGAGGAACGGACAATGCAGCTACAACCGGTCAGGAATATTACACGGGAGTCATTTGGAAAATACGGGACCGTAATTGAGTTCACGCCTGCCTGCAGCGATGGCTGGGAGGTGGTTGCGGAAGCTCCGGTAAATGGTTGGAGGATTGCCGTACTGGAGTTTTCCACAAAATCTGCAAAGCGGCTCGAAAACCATCCCACATCAAAGGAAAGCTTTGAGCCGCTGGTGGGGACAGCCATCCTGTTCGCAGCGGAAAACAGCGCACCGGAGAAATTCGAAGCATTTTTACTGGATAAGCCTGTCTGCCTGAACGAGGGTGTGTGGCATGAGGTGATATCCCTGTCTGAGGTATCCCAGGTCAAAATTACGGAAAATCTGACGGTGGATAGCAGTTATTACATGCTGCCGTGTGAGGCAGCGGTACAACTGACCTATTAGCCTTTTAACACAATGGGGGCGTGTGCGGCCATATGCTCAATCCGCCCCGGACGCAGTATCAGGTCTTCTACCAGCAGGGCGATATCCCTGCAGGCCATGGGTTTCGAAAGGTTTCCTGCAGCCTCGGACATTTTATTCAGGAGTGCGGGCCTGTCCAGCAGGTATTCCAGCATGGACTCCGCATCCTCGGATGGCGCCGGTCTGACTGCGGCGCCCGAGTCTATGAGAAATCTTGCGTTTCGTTCCTCCTGTCCGGGTATCGGCGACATTACAAGCAGGGGCAGCTTTTTTACAAGAGCCTCCGACACGGTTACCCCGCCCGGTTTGGAAACAAGCAGGCAGGATGCGTCCATCAGCTCGCTGATTTTGTTTGTATACCCGAGCACCCGGACTTTTTTGGACGAGCCGCGAGCCAGGCTTTCAAGCTGGTTTCGAAGCTTTTCGTTCAGGCCTGCTACAGCGATGGCCTGAATATCACGTCGAAGCCTGAGTATGGATTCCAGCATTTGCTGCAGTTCACCAAGGCCGAGGCTTCCTCCCATCAGCAGAATGGTGGGCTTGTTATCGAGGCCCAGCTTATTCAATATCAGTCTCCTGTCCTTTACGGACTGAAAGTTTTGGGATACGGGTATTCCACAGGCGTGTACCTTTTCAGGCGGAATACCCATACCTATCATGTCCTCTTTAATGTATTCGTGTGCAACAATAAAAGCGTCGACGCCTTCAAGCTTCCAGAAGTAATGATGTGTATAATCTGTTACAATCCCGATGACAGGGATGTTGAAACGCCCCTTGCGTTTAAGAAAAGACAGCATCTGCAGCGGCATCGTGTGCGTGCAGACGACCGCATCCGGGCTGTATTGAGCCAGCAGGCGGCTGAGCCTCCCTGAAAGCAGGTAGTTGAAGTTTTTCATGAGATCGGTAATCGCTTCATCTTTTTCAGAAAGGTCATAAAGCTTGCCATAAATGCCCGGAACATTTTTCACCGTATATAAATATGTGCCGAAAACCAGCCTTTGGATCAGTGGATTGACGTAGCTGACAGAATCCACGAGTCTGGTTTCACAGCAGCTGTGCCTGCCGCCCATATACTGTATCAATGCCTGCGCGGCCTTGACATGACCGCCGCCGGTCGCGGCTGTCAGAAAAAGTATGTTCATTCGTTTCTCCTCCGGTTTGCACAAACCTGCTCTGTTTTTCAGTCATGACGTGTTGAGCAAACTTGTTCGTATTCATTATTAGCAAAAGCTTACTGCTTTATTACAGAAATGTAATAAAGGAAATTTATTGTTCCATTTCTTTCAGCTATAAATGGAATATTTTTTTGTGTTGTGAAGAGAATAGTATTTGTCGGCAAGGTTCGATTACAGCTTGTATAGGAGGATGATATGGCTTGAAAAGAAACAAGATTGCAATTCTGCTGCTGGCCGCCGCAGTGATATGCATTTGCATGCTGCTGGGGCCAGATGCTTTGATCAAACCCGGAGCAGCCTACGCACAGGGCAGCGGCACCAGTGAAGTACAGCTTCTGGCGCGGGCTATCAACGGTGAGGCCAGGGGTGAGCCCTACGAAGGGCAGGTTGCTGTCGGGGCAGTAATATTGAACAGAACCCGCGACCCCAATTTTCCTAAAACCGTTGCAGGCGTGATCTATCAGCCCGGTGCTTTTACTGCGGTGGACGACGGACAGATCAATGTTCCCATTGAAAGCGGCGCCAGTGTTTTAAAGGCAGCCCAGGACGCGTTAAGCGGCTGGGATCCGACGGATGGTTGCATCTACTACTGGAATCCTGCCACAGCGACAAGCAAATGGATTTGGAGCAGAAAGATCGTGAAAAAAATCGGAAAGCATAATTTTGCAAAATGATTGTTATGAACAGGAGGAGTTACTTTGGGTATTCGGGATAAACTGCTGGATTTCAAGCGAAGACTATCCGACAGGAAGATGTACAGCATTGTTATTACGCTGATTGCTGCCGTATCCATCTGGGGAATTTATCAGTACAAGCATGCGGCCAATCTGAGGCAGGAACTGGACAATCAGTATAACAGGGCATTTTATGAAATGGTGGCCAGTGTGAACAATGTAGAAACGCTGCTGGCCAAATCCCTGATCAGCTCGACAACACAAAAGACCGCCGTTACACTCCAGGACGCCTGGCGGCAGGCGACCATGGCACAGACCAATCTTGGGCAGCTGCCTGTTTCACAGCCTGTTCTGGCCAGCACCTCAAAATTTCTGACGCAGGTTGGCGATATAAGTTTGTCACTGGATAATCAGAATATACGGGGCAAAGCGTTAAGTGACGACCAGTATAAAACAATTGAAAATCTGTACAAATATGCAACTACATTGAACAAAAGCCTGAAGGAGCTGCAAAACGACCTGGGCACCGGGAGACTGCGATGGGGTGAGCTGGCAAACAAGGGTACGCAGCTCTTCAGTAAAACTTCTGCCAACGCGTCGATGAAAAAGATCGAAACCATCAATACCACCTTTCAGAATTATCCGACACTCATATATGACGGACCTTTTTCCGACCATATGACTTCGGCGGAGGCAAAGGGCCTGACAGGAAGCATGCTGAATTCGGAACAGGCCAAAAAGAAAGTCATTGAATTTATTGGACAGGACAGGGTCAAGGATGTGGCTGATGTAGGAAAAAGCGACAGCGACCCCATTAAGACCTACAGCTACGATGTTACCTTGAAGAATGCAGCCAAGGATCAGATGATCAACATCGGTGTGACGCAAAAAGGCGGGCATGTTGTCTGGATGCTGTATAACAGGAATGTGACTGAAAGCAAGCTCAATATGGACGCTGCAAAAAAGGCAGGCCGGGAGTTTTTAAAGGCAAAAGGCTTTACAAACATGGAGGACACATATTACCTTACACAGGACAATGTGGCCACCATAAATTATGCCTACAGGCAAAACAATGTAACGATTTATCCCGATCTGATCAAACTGAAGGTGGCGCTGGATACCGGAGAAATTATCGGAATGGAAGCCAAGACTTACTTATCCAACCATACGGACCGGAAACTTCCGACTCCCAGGATTTCCGCAGAAGAAGCGCGCAAGAAGGTGAGCAGCCGGTTGCAGCTCCGCAGCTCCGGACTGGCGATGATACCGACAAACTATAAGAAAGAGCTTTTCTGCTATGAGTTCAAGGGAAAGCTGAACAACAACGACTATATTATCTATATTAATGCTGAAACAGGTGAAGAGGAAGACATATTGATGATTGTCAATACGCCAAATGGCGTGCTGACCATGTAAAATGCAGAATATCATCATGCTGAGAAAGGTTGCCCGGTTGTTCGGGCAACCTTTCATTTTTGCTGCGGATATTATATAATGGCCTTGCAGCAGTTATATTGTTAATAAAAGTTTTGCGGAGGTAAAAAGATGGACGGAGGCCGGAGCAAGCTTGACGATACATGGATGCCGAAAAATCAAGGTGTGAAACAGCCTGGAATAACACAGGTCTGCATCCTTTTTTCCATAACCATCATTCTTTTTATTTTTGTCGGATACCGGGTACAGGCCAAAGAGTTCTATTCGGGTATACTCATTACCGAATTTGGATTGATCATGCTGCCGGCGCTTTTATTCCTGCTGATTTTCCGTTTTGACCTGAAAAAGGTTCTTCGACTTAACGGCTCGAGGCCTTTAAACTACCTTGTCACCTTCGGCATCATGGTTTTTGCCATTCCGGTGGCAGGCGCCTTCAACCTGGTCAATCTCTTGCTGGTCCATTCCATATTCGGCAAGGTGATCGTTCAGCAGCCGCCGGTTGCACAGAACGGACAGGAGCTGCTGGTGAACATACTGGTCATTGCCGGCAGTGCCGGGCTTTGTGAGGAATTCCTTTTCCGCGGCGTTATCCAGAGGGGCTTTGAACGTTTCGGGCAGGCCAGGGCAATATTGCTGGCAGCTTTTCTTTTCAGCCTCACCCACATGGATTTTCAAAAAATACTTGGAACCTTTCTGCTGGGCGCATTGATTGGTTTTATCGTCTATAGGACAAACTCTCTTTACTGCGGTATTTTTGCACACTTTACGAACAATGCGCTGGCGGTGTTGATCGGATTTGTCTCAACAAAGCTCGCATCGCTGCTTCAGGGAGAAGGAATGAATATGCAGCAGGAGGCGGATCTGAATGCGCTGTTCTCAACCTTCGGCGCTCTGCCGCCTGGACAGCTTGTTGCGGTGCTGTTTATATACGGATTTCTATTTCTATTTATTGCATCGATGTTCATATTGCTGCTTTACGCATTGATACGACTGAACCCGGTCAAGAGAGATGTGAAAGGGTATTCCGGCATGGAGGACACGGCGGCTCCGATTCCGTCCGAGAGCAGGTATGTCGCGACCGGTATTCCCGGCAGCGGCATCAGCGGGCTTTTGTGGCTGTTACCGGGGCTATTGCTTATTGCGGGAATGTATTATTTTGAGGTATACCACTTCACCGGGACAGAAAACAGCTTGATCGAGTTTGCAAGGCGGCTGCTCACGGGCTAGGGAAGCATCCGGAACAGGCAAGGAAAGGAGCGGCTCCTGACCACGCAAAGCATAACGGAGCAGCGTCAGCCCTCAAGATTCTTCAGACGTCTGATATCATCCCCTGCGAACCTGAATATGTCGTAACTGCCTGTAATGCGGGAAACCACCCGTTCGTCATAATAGTCAAACAGTTTTTTCAGGTCGATATTGGTGACAATGATGGTTTTGCATGGCCTTCTGCGGCTATTTGCATACCGAGTATCCATGATGTTCAAAAGCTCTGCATAACGTGTTGCACTAGGAGATTCCGTACCAAGGTCGTCGATGATCAGCAGATCCGCTTCAAGAATACTCTTGTAAACCGAGTTTTCATACGCTTCATCCCGTGAAAATTTGTAGCGATAC
>JAEZMC010000009.1 GCA_023435805.1 Bacillota bacterium
TCGTTTTTAACGGCTTTTAATATAGTGGTGATTTCATCAATCTCCATCTTTTTGCAGTGGCCGGGTATGGAATCATACAGCCAGCAGTTGATTCTTTTCGGATCAAGGGCGATGCTCTGCCCGTCAGCCAGCGTTTCCAGCTGTACTTTCACATGCTCGTAATCCAATACCTGCACGCCATTCTCATGAAGAGTATTCATTACATCCTCAGGCACCTTGTCCCGGTTAATGAAAATAAAAGCCTCTGTCATCGAAATAAGCGCATATGCAATGGTGACAGAAATATACGGAACATCGTCCCCTCTGACATTGAACAGCCATGCAATATCGTCAAGGCTGCTGATCAGGTAGTTGCAGGCACCCGCGTTTTCCATTTCAGCCCGGACCTTTTCCAGCTTTTCCTTTGTGGAAAGGCCTGCAAACCGAACATCATGATTCATGATCCGCGCCGCGGGAATCGGGGGTCTGTCCGTCCAGATTTTTTCTATAAGATCGTGGCTCCTGTTTATCAATATGCCTTTGGGAGCAAGCTTGCCCTCGAGCTCTTTAAACCCGGCTACCGATGTTGTTTTTCCGGCGAAACCCACACATTCACCCTGCTTCAGATTGTCTGCAATCCATTGCGCAAAGGTCGGGACGCCTTCGACGCCCATTTTGAACAGTCTGACCCCGGAACCTGCCAGCTGTTTCTCCGCCTGTATAAAATACCTGCCGTCCGTCCAGAGCCCGCTTTCCTTTTTCGTTGCCACAAACGTACCCGCCGAGCCGTTAAAGCCTGATATCCAGCTCCTTGCCTTCCAATGGTCCGCCACATATTCGCTCATATGCGGATCAGAGCTGGGAATCACATAGGCGTCCAGCTTGTTTTCCTCCATGAATTCACGCAGTAAAGCTATCTTTTCATTTACATTCATTTTTATGCTCCTTAAGAGGCTTACCTTTTTATTACTACTTAATTCTATTTTAGCAAAAGTAATACAAAAATCAACTGAGGTATACACTTTTATTTTTACTTACGGTATAATGTAGGAAGACTGTTCCGTGCGTATACGGAGCCGTATATCCGCCGTGTCCGCTATCTGGTAAAATGCTTTCGATTGCCTGGCGAAAGGAATAAAGCATATGGAGGTTGCCGATGTTTTCTGAAATCGGATCAAAAATTAAGAAGCTCAGATCGGAAAAAAACCTTACACTCAAGGAGCTGAACCAACTGACCAATCTGTCCGTCGGGTTCCTGTCGCAGCTTGAACGTGGCCTAACCACCGTTGCAATAGATTCACTTGACAACATATCAAAAGCGCTGGGTGTCGATATCAACTATTTTTTTACCGTGTCGAAGGAGCAGACAAATGTAGTGCAGAAAAGCTATGAACGGGAGGTTGTTTTAATGGAAAAAGACAACTTTGTCCAGTTCAACCTTTCACACAATCTCAGTGACAAGGCCATGCTCCCCAGACTCATTGAGGTCTATCCGAAAAAGGACGATGAAACAGTGCTGCCCTATGCGCACGAAGGTGAGGAGTTTATCTATATCCTGGAAGGGATCCTGACCTATTATTATGATGGGGAAAGGTACGAGCTGTATCCGAATGATTCGGTACACATCCATTCCACCTCGGCGCACATCTGGGAAAATAACACCAATAAAATCGTAAAGCTGCTGATGGTCAGCACGCCCAACAGTTTTGAGAAAAAATAGCAGAATGAAACCGAGGTTTGAGGTGCGTCCCGGCATTCATCCGGCAAGCCTGGTCAGATCAAATCCAGTTCTATATTGAACAGCGGTATGTGCTGCTGCGCGCCGTACACATCGGTCTCGCCCGGGTCGCCTGAACACAGCGGCCTTTCTATTGTTGCCTTGATCGCTTTTGCAGGTATGAATTCCACAATATTGATCACCTTTTCAACCGGTATGCCATACAGGCCGGCGATCAGCTTTTCGTTGATCACTTTTGACGCGCAAACCTTGTTAAAGGTCTCCCGGTCTTTAAATATGATATCAAAGGTCAGCTCATAGGGTCCTGAATTCTTGCTCCTTATTACGGTACATACGTCAATCAGCTTCATACCATTACACCTCCAGGGAATGCACCAGCTCAATTTCAAACAGCTCCTCCGGGCTATCCACCTCCATCAGATGGTAGAGATTGAATACATAGACCTCACCGGCCTTGAAATCCGACGGGGAATAGGGAAATGCCAGATTGCCTGCTGTTGAAATCCTTCCTTCATAGCCGTAATGAAGCATGGTAGACCTGGCAAAGCTGCAGACCGTATTTGCCGTTGCCTGATCCTGCGCAACTGCTTCAATGACGATACCCAATTCATGGGACCGGATTTTCTGCTCAGGCTCAAGCGCACCCATCACACCATTTTTACCGTAAATTTTAAAATCCAGCCTGTAGTTCAGGTTTAAACCCCTGAAATTGTCATGAACTCTGGACCTGACAGCCTGCAGGATTTCATCAATCCGGTCGATGAAAACGGGATCTCTTGCACCGGCTATGGAGACCGTCCTATATCCTATTTTCTTTGTACCCTCCAGCTTGATCATGTATTGATCCGAAGGGATAAATCTGCTTCCGGAAACCTTGACCACCCCTTCGCCTGCCTCTTCGAAGCAGGTTTCCGTCAAGTCAAGCACACCGCCCGGCCCGGGCAGTATATAGGGGTTTGTCTTCTCATACAGCGTATGGGCCGCAACGGAAAGGGTCGTGCATTTTCTTATGGGATTCAATGCCTCAACGATAAAATGATCTCCCCGCAGGCTGCCAAGCATACAATCGCTTCCGCTGCCCGGCGTCGCCGCGATACAGGCACATTCCAGAATTTTTCCCATATGGATGGCCAGCCCCCGGTCGTAACCTTTCTTGACGGCCAGCGCTGCAAAAACAGCCGGATCATAGGCTCTTCCCGCTATAATGACCTGTGCTTCCATGTCCAATGCCTTTATAAGTGGTTCAACACCCATCTGGCCGACGATTCGCACCGTATTCTCCAGTTCCTCCGCCGTTAGCCGGGGGGCGGGGTGCAGCGGAACGACCCGACCCTGTTCCAGCCTGTCGAGAACCAGCTGCTTTGATATTTCCGCATGAATAACCGCCATGTTAAAAGCGTGACCTCTTTCAAAGGCAATTTCTCGGATGATATGAATGCACCATTGAAGATGCGGTTCCCCTCCGGATCCGCCTGCAGTGCCGATGATAACGGGTATACCCGCTTTAATTGCGGCGGTGATCATGATATCCAGATCCCTCTTTACCGCATTTCTGTCCGTAAAGGATACACCGGCACCGAGATAGTACGGTCCCGGATCGGATGAACCCGCATCTACCGCAATCACGTGGGGCTGCCTTTTCATGCCTTCCTCAAAGGACTCCAGCGGAAAGCCGTAGCCCAGTATCGCCGTCGGGGATAAAACCCTCATTTCGTCCAAAGCGTCATTCCTCCCCTACCACATTCTTCTTCGATATGCCAGTATTCTCTGCATTTCGTTATATACGATCATATACCCTTCATCAACACCCATACCCGGCTTGGCCAGGATCTGGTCAGGTTTTGCCGCCATGGCCACATGTGTGCAGACCTGCGCGGAACGGTCCGTTTCATTGCAGGTACCGCCCTGGTATGCGCCTACGCCCTTCCTTTTGCAGTAAAGGACCGCTTCCGCCACGTTGTTGATTCCGCCCAGGTCGGGTGTTTTGATCTGGATCATGTGGCCTGCCCGGTTGTCTGCAAAATACCGGATATCTTCATAGGTGTTGCACCACTCATCTGCAACAATCTGTACCTGCAGCCCTTCCTGGTCAATTCCCTCCGTCAGCTCCTTCAGGGACTGCATCTGCCCTTCCCTGTTCTCCACATCCACCGGCCCTTCGACTCGAAGCATGAAAGGGTGTGCCGCCTTTTCCAATTTTCTGAAATAGTCCAATATTTTTTTTGTATCGTAATCAAATGCAATGCCGATGGTTCCGTAAACATCAAGGTGCAGCACAGGCTGATAGCTTTCATAAGGCTTCAGCTCCACAACCCTTTTGCCGAGCCATTCCACGTATTCCAGCAGCTTTTCTCCCCGTCTTCCCAGCTTGGAATCCACATTGTTGATCAAACCGTGCGGGAGTACCGGGGCGCCCTTTAAAATCATCTTGTCAACATTTTCATAACGGATGTCACCCGACTGCATGAATATGGGAATTTCAGTTTCAGATACCGATGTGCCGTATTCTTCCGCCACCACTTCCGCCATCAGCATTTTTTTGCTCTTTGCCGTGGCATCCAGCAGCGCCTGCGTAACGCCATATCTCAAGGCGGTATGGATCTTACTTCCCGTATCCGGATCCGTCAGCCGGTCAATTTCCTCTGCAAGCGACCTGAAGCCGGTTATCTCCCTTTCGGTCAACAAAGGCGCAATACGGCGCTCAATTACAGGAATGAACTCCTCCGCAAGAAACAACGGATCCCTTCCGCCCGCGCCTGAGTACTGCACGGCGGCACAGTCGCCGTAAGCAATCTGCCCGTCATCCAGCACCAGCATGACGGATATGGATTCACCCGCCTGGCGTACTGCCGAAAAGCCCTCCGTCGCGGGCTCACCCCTGTAGGCGGCACCGT
>JAEZMC010000088.1 GCA_023435805.1 Bacillota bacterium
ATGTTCATCTCCACTTCTTCAATACTTTGCATACCGACAGCGATTGAATGTATATACGGCAGGCCGAGTACAAAATCCATGCATGCGTCATATGAATGCAGCAGATTCCCTCCGCCGAGCGGTTTCATGCTGTAGACACCTTTTCCGCATTCGAAGGCGGCTTTTACGGCCTCCGTCATTTCACCGACCGTACCGTCGCCAATGCCGATACCCGATAAATTTATAAGCGGATGTACGATATCAATTTCCGGCATTTCACATATTGCGCGCACTACCTCTATATTGTGGGTTGATACGCCAACCGCTCTGATCCTGCCCTTTTCACGTTCATTGAGGTAGAATTCCAGCGCTTCGCGGTGCCCTCGAAGCGTCAGCCGGCTCTCCTGCTCATGCAGCAAAAAGATATCGATCATGTCGGCATCCAGCCCTTTTCTTGCTTTTTCAACGCTTTCGGCGGCTCCTTCAGCCGTGTAGGCATACGATTTTGTTGCAACTACCGGCCTACTGGCCAAGCCCCTTGCAGCCATTCGTATATGCTCATATGTCCCATAAAGCTCGGCCGTATCAATAAAATTAACACCGCGCTCCAACGCGGCCCTTATGACATCCGCTCCCTCTGCAACCGGAAGGTTGGCCTGCAAGGGTCCGATGACCAGCGCCCCAAAACACATTCTCGACACTTTTATGCCTGTCCTGCCCAATTCAGTATACTGCATCCTGCCACCATTTCCTGTAAATAATCCTGCCTGTGAATGGAGTTTCCGGGTACTTCAGTAAAAAAAATGAACCCCGAACTTGTCGGGGTTGTCATTACTTTTTATTCTCAAGATAGAACCTTATAATCTCCTCAAGCAGCTCATCCCTCTCAAGCCTTCTCACTACACTTCTGGCATTCATGTGGTTCGTGATATAAGTAGGATCTCCGGATAAAATATAACCTACAAGCTGATTGATAGGATTGTAGCCTTTCTCATTCAATGCCTGGTACACTGTAAAAAGTATATCCCGGGCCTGATTTTCTCGATCCTTGTCCATTTTAAACATCATGGTTTCACTGTTTGCCATTATCAACACTCCCCTGCCTGTAAGCCGCGCTTGAAATAAAATATCTTTTACAAAACACATGTTTGCTCTAGTACTATCATAATACAACCGGAAAATTTATGCAATATGAATAAACCTCAATAATTGCCCGAAATAATTGTATAAAATGTTGAAGCAGCATGTCCGGCTATACATTACCCGCCGCTTCACCCACTATATAATCGCTTTCCGTTCGCAGCAGCTTCGTCATGGCTATTTCCCCGCACAGGTTATTATTACCTTTTGACAAAACTCTTATGTAATTGGACGTTAAGCCTTCATACACACCCTCCGAACCCCTGACCTCCTGTTCGTACAATACCGGCATTGTCCTGCCGGTAAAACGGCTGTTGAATTCTAGCGCGCATTGGTCGGAAAGCTTCAATACCCTTGCACTTCTTGCTTCCTTCACCGTGCCGTCCACCTGTCCCTCAAAGGTGGCCGCCGGCGTCCCTTTTCTGGGGGAAAACTTGAACACGTGCATCTTGGCGAATCGGATCTCCTCAAGAAAATGATAGGTTTTTTCAAATTCACTGTCACTTTCGCCCGGAAAACCAACCATGACATCCGTCGTAATCGATACATCCGGAATACGGCTTCTCAACAGCTCGACAGCCTTTTTATATTCCGCCGTGGTATAACGCCTGTTCATCCTGGCAAGGGTTTCATCACAGCCGCTCTGCAATGAAATGTGGTAGTGGGGGCAAAGCTTTTCCATACCGGCTGCAGCAGCTGCAAATTCCTCAGTGATCATGGTCGGCTCGATGGAACCGATGCGTATCCTTTCGATGCCGTCAACCTCATGAATGCGCCGTATCAGCTCCGGAAGCCTTATTTGCCCCAGATCCCTGCCATAGGATGCAATGTGGATTCCCGTCAGCACAACCTCCCTGAAACCGCCCGCCGCCAGCTTTTTTACCTCCCCCAGCACTTCCTCAGGCGGTCTGCTGCGAATGGGGCCTCTTGCGTAAGGAATGATACAGTAGGAGCAAAACTGGCTGCAACCTTCCTGTATCTTGAGAAAAGCCCTTGTCCTGTCCTTGTACTTTTCTATTTTCAGTTCCTCAAAGGAATGATTCTTCATAATGTTGCCGACTGCGGACACCTTGCCTTTACCCGCCTTGAACTCCTCCACATAGACAGGTATTTTCATTCTTTCGGCAGTTCCGGCTATGATATCGACCTCCGGAAGCTTCTCCACCTCTTCCTTCGAGGTCTGGGGATAGCAGCCTACTGCCGCAACCACCGCATTGCCGTTCAATTGCCTGGCCCTTCGGATGGCCTGGCGTGATTTTCTTGCACTGAGGCCCGTAACCGTACAGGTGTTGATTACATAGACATCGGCGGCCTCATCAAAGCCGACCTGCTCATACCCTGCATTTTCAAAGGCCTCCGCCATGGCTTCCGTTTCATATTGATTCACCTTGCAGCCCAAGGTGTAAAATGCAACCTTTTTCATCCATCCTCCATTTATCTGAACCTACATAAACACTGATCTGCTTCTGCCGGAACGCCGGCCATGTCACATTGAATCCCGACACGCAAACGTCCATTCATGACAATTTTTCATGCAATCCTATTATAATGAATTCAAATATTTTTAACAATATCGTAATTGACTTGCTGTCAAAAACAGGATATCATTTAAGTAGCAATCATCCATACCTGATACGAATACTAACCTGGAAGAAACGGAGGTTTAATATTATGAAAGCATTCAACATTATGCTCAGATCGATCAATGATGTCAAGGATTTTGTAAACGTCGTCAACAAGTATGATTTTGATGTGGACTTAACATCCGGCCGCTATGTGGTTGATGCAAAATCCATCATGGGCATCTTCAGCCTTGACCTGAGCAAACCTATACGTGTAGAAGTGCATGCTGAAGACTGCGATAGCTTCTGCAACGAAATCAAAGCATTTATTGTCTAGGCGCATAAAGCCCGGCCGCTGAAAAGCGTTCCGGGTTTTTTACTGACCGTTTTCCGCCCGGCCAACCTTGCCGTCAAATGTTTCTTCCGTAAATACTTCAATTTGATTTCTATGCAGCAGCTCGGCTGTAACACCATTTCCTTCCGTCATGTTCCCCGTAAAGGTTCCGTCATAAATCCGGCCGAAACCGCAGGACGGGCTCCTTGCCTTTAAAATGGCCATTTTTACGCCGCATGTGGACGCAATTTTCAATGTTTCCAGAGCACCCTTTATCAGCGCATCGGTGACATCCTTTCCGTTTTTACCGATGACGCGGCACTTGCCGTCCAGCACACCCGCACCGTTTCCTCCCAGAATCTCACATTGGGTCCTGGGCGTCGGACAACCACCAAGTTGTTCCGGGCAGACCGGTATCACGCCACCGCCGGCCAATCTTTCCACCAGTTCCTTATATTCCTTGCCCTGGCCGTCATAACGGCATTTTACGCCCAGAAGGCAGGCGCTGACCAAAATCATTCGTATCCCCCGTTCCTTGTTTATGATTTTTCACTTTTACCGGATTTAGCCCTTACAGCCTTCAACTGCTTGACAGGCTTAGACGGCAGCCTTTCAGGCGTAACAACCTCTTTCCCGGAGGCTCCGTTTTTTTTGCCGGCCCTGCCCTTCCGGAAATTCCTGTCAGATTTCTTATCCTGCTTGAAAAATTCCCCGGATGATTTGCGGGTATTGTTTTTGCTTCTGCCGCTGTCTGAGGAGTGTTTTGGCCTGGGGCTGTCTGATCTGCTGCCGCTTCTGCCGCTGCTGCCGCTTCTGCCGCTTCCTGCAGCGGAGGTGTTTGCTTTTTTAGCCGAATCATTTCCTGCCGGCCTTCCAGGCTCCTCTGCAATTACGAAATCCAGCTGCCTGGCCGCTATATCCGCCCTGGCGAGTCTTACTCTTATTTCATCTCCGATCCGGTATTGCTTTTTGGAGCGCTCTCCCAGCAGACAGTAGTGCTTATCGTTGAAAACGTAATAGTCGTCATCCATGTTGCTGACCTTTACAAGGCCTTCTATGGTATTTTCAAGCTCCACAAACATTCCGAAGGAGGTCACGTTGGAGATGATCCCGTCAAAGGTTTCGCCCACAAATTCCTTCATGTACTCCACCTTCTTCAGATCCTCCGTCTCCCGTTCCGCCTCATCCGCCGCCCGTTCACGCTCGGAGCAGAGCCTTGCTATTTCGGGCAGCTTCTCAAGCAGCTCCTGTTCACGTTCATCAGACAGGGTGCCCTGCAACTCCTCCTTCATCAGCCTGTGTATGATCAGGTCGGGATATCTTCTGATAGGTGAAGTAAAATGGCAATAAAACTTTGCCGCCAGCCCGAAATGGCCCAGGTTCTGATGGCTGTACCGGGCTTTTGCCAAAGAGCGGAGCATTACCGTGCTTACAATGGTTTCCTCCTTCGAGCCCTTCACCTTGCTTAAAATGTCCTGCAGCGCTCTTGGGTGTATTTTATTCAAGCCCTTAAGCGGATAGCCCAGGTTGCTCGAAAACTCGGCAAAAGCCATGATTTTCTCACTGTCCGGCTCCTCATGCACGCGGAACACAAAAGGCACCTCCGCCCAGTGGAAATGCTCCGCCACCGTCTCGTTGCACACCAGCATGAACTCCTCAATAATTCTGTTTGCCAGTGTGATCTCGTACTTTTTGATTTCAATAGGCTTGCCCTTTTCGTCCAGGATGATTTTCGCCTCGGGAAAATCGAAATCAATGGCGCCCCTGTCCATCCTCTTTTTGCGCAGGATCAGCGCCAGCTCCTTCATCCACTCGAATTCTTCCAGGAGATAGTCATACCTGGCCTTGAGTCCCTCATCTCCCAGTTCCAGTATTTTATAAACATTGGTATAGGTCATTCTTTCATCAATATTAATGACACTCTCGAAAATATCATGACTGAGAACTTTACCCTTTCCGTCAAGATCCATCATTACCGAGAACGCCAGACGGTCCACATGGGGATTCAGACTGCAAATACCGTTTGACAGCCGGGCCGGAAGCATGGGTAACACCCTGTCAACCAGATAGACACTGGTACCGCGCTTCAACGCTTCGGTGTCCAGCGGTGAACCCTCCGTCACATAGCTGCTCACATCCGCAATATGCACTCCCAGTCTGTAGCCCCCTCCCGGAAGCTTCTCGACGGAGACGGCGTCGTCAAGATCTTTTGCATCCTCACCGTCAATGGTGACCATTTTCAGCTTGCGCAAGTCCTTACGGCCCTTCAGCATTTTCCTGTCAACCTTTTCGGGTATTCCCTCCGCCTGCCTGATGACTTCCTCGGGAAATGCTTCCTTTAGATCATAAGCCTTGATAATGGAGAGGATGTCCGTACCCGGTTCACTGCTGTCTCCAATAATTTCAATGATTCTTCCCTCGGCATTGCGCCTTTTTTCAGGCCACTTCACAATTTCAGCAATGACCTTGAATCCCGGTTTCGCACCGTTTATTTCATCCTTCGGAATAAAAATATCTCCTGGCACCCTTCTGTCATCCGGTATGACAAAACCGAAATACCTGCTGCTATCAAACGTACCGACAATTGTCGGATTAGCCCTTTTCAGAATTTTTACGATTTCGCCCTCGGCACGCCTGTCACCGGTCCTCCTGGCTGTGATCCTCGCAATGACACTGTCATTGTGCATTGCACCCGCCATACTGTCCGCCGGGATAAACACATCCCTCTCCAGTTCACTGTCCGGTATCAGGAAGCCATATCCCCGCTCATTTCCCTGCAGGCGGCCCACCATAAGGTTCATTCTTTCCGGCAGGCCATATCGGTCCTTATTGGTTTTATAAATGGAGCCTTCCTCTTCCAGCTCCCCCAGAACAGCCGCAAACTGTTTCCTGTCCTCCTGAGGAACATCAAGCACCATTGCAAGCTCATCAAGCTTCAAAGGCTTATAGGCCTGCTCCGTCATAAATTCAACAATTCTTTCTTTTCTTTGTTTAATCAGATCCATCTATTTCCTCTCATTCAAAACGGGTCGTCTTCTCTGACCCAAACCGGCACGCTTCTCCAAACAAATTCTAAGCGGCACTCCGTTATTATCCCACAATAATCCAGTTTTAAACCGGTTTGGTCTATCACGCCGGGTTCTTTTACAACACACACTGCCAGTAAAAAAGGACCGGTATTACGGTCCTCGTACAATTTGACTTCACAGCCCCAGTTCAGCCGCTATCTTTTTCATGGCCGACAATGCCAGTTCGATAAATTCCTCCAATACAAGTCCAAGCTCGCTGCAAGCTCTGATCTGATTGCGGTCTGCACCTTTTGCAAAGGATTTTTCATTCATTCTTTTAAGAATAAACTCCGATGAAACATCCTCCAGTTTTTTCGACGGAAGGATCAGCGCACCCGCCGTAATCAGTCCGGATACCGGGTCAGCGCAGTAAAGCGCCTTGTCCAGCTTTCTTTTCCGCTCAATACCGTGGTAATCGTTATGAGCTTTTACAGCATAAACCACTTCCGGATCCACACCGAGATCCTCCAGTATTTCCGCACCCAATATGCTGTGCATGGCAGGGTTGTCGGCCGTCCTGTCGTAATCAATATCATGGAGAAGGCCCGCCAGCCCCCAAAGCTCAACGTCTTCCTTAAGCCGCACCGCCAGCTCCCGCATGATCGCTTCTACCGCCAGCGAATGCTTTATGAGATTCCTGTTTGCAATTCTTGCATTCAGTTCTTCCAGTGCTCTTGTCCTTTCCATATGCAGGTGCTCCTTTTGAATATCCTGTTTTTCAGATCCTGTATGAAAAAAGACCATGCATTTCTGCATAGTCTGTGTATTACAGTTCCTGTTATTTCAATACAAGGTACAGCAAAATGGAGGTCACAAGGAACAATATGGCAGCTGCGGATGTATACTTGCTCAGCAGCGCATCAATAGTTCTGCCCTTGTTTTTTCCAAAGAATGTCTCGGCACCACCGGCTATGGCTCCAGAAAGTCCCGCGGATTTGCCCGACTGCAACAGCACGATAACGATGATGGACAGCGAGAACAATATATGGAATATTGAAACGATTATTTGTAATGCAGACAAAATAACACCTCCTAAAAAATTGACAAGTCAAATTGTAACACATATCCTGCAAAAAAACAAGTACCCACCCCAGATCATTTATCAGCCGTATGCCTGTCCGGTTCTCAAAAAGTGCGGAACACCGGTGTATTCGGTAAGAAATGCACCGGTATGCCGGGGAACTCCGTTTGAAGCCGTTGGGCAAGACATGCCATCCCCGGCATTTCGCTTTCCGCATGGCCGAGAACGATCAGAGCCTTCTGCCTTCCTTGCCGGACGGCATCTCTTATATACTCGGGGGTTTCCCATTCGGGTCCCTCCCCGTATATCAGCAAATCCAGGCTTTTATCCTCACTAAGCGGAATCGTCAGCTCTCCGCCTCCTCTATACCCTACCAGGATTCCTGCTCGCCGGCATGGCATGGATAATTCGCCTGTAAACCTGACATAGGGTGTACCAAGACATTTTTTAACATGATAGAGCACCTCCTGAAGTGACATCACAGGGATTTCCAGTATGGATGCCTCCTTCAGATTCACGGTTTCGAAAGCCTGCCATCCAAGGGCGTGCACCAGCCCGGCCGTAACCATATCCGGCAGCTGCCTGTGGATCTGGTCGTGATACCGGTAGATTGCCATATCATGGTCCAATATAGTCTGACACTTGGTCTGGTAAACCTTGTTCTCCGTCAGTTCCTCCCGCCTGCCCCGGTGACTGTAGAATATGCCTTCATGAGAAATAAGCAGATTGATGCCAAGGCTTATTGCTGTTTCAACGACCTCCTGGGTGGCCAGAAATGTCGTGCCAATCCCTGTGACGGGAGTATCCGGGGACCCAAACTCAAGTTTGTCTACGGTATTTTCCTGCGCGGCTGCCGGTGCGGCCAGGAAGTCAATGATATTCCTCACGCTGATATTCATAGCATAGGTTCCTTTGCATGTTCATTTCATTGTATATACAAAAAATACCACACTTATGAAACAGGTGCAAGTGACTCCCGCATGCTGCAAACATACAAAATCGCCTAAAACCCTCACGAAAAGGGAATTCAGACGATTTTGCCGGATAAGCCGCTTCGTTGCCGGATGCTTGTGCGCTTTCACACATCAGGCATCATTCGATCTTATTTCAAATTGAACCATGCGCTCATTCCCGGATATATGGCCGCATCACCAAGTTCTTCCTCGATCCTCAACAACTGGTTGTATTTTGCAACGCGGTCGGTTCTGGATGGCGCGCCGGTCTTGATCTGCCCGGAATTGGTGGCTACGGCGATATCGGCTATGGTAGCGTCCTCCGTTTCACCGGATCTGTGCGAGGTAACAGCGGTATAGCCAGCCCGGTTTGCCATCTGAATGGCGTCCAGCGTTTCGGTCAGCGTGCCGATCTGGTTCACCTTGATCAGGATGGAATTGGCCACGCCCATGTCAATACCTCTTTTAAGTCTTTCCGTATTGGTGACAAAAAGGTCGTCACCCACAAGCTGAATTTTGCTTCCGAGTCTTTCGGTCAGCAGTTTCCAGCCCTCCCAGTCCTCCTCCGATACACCGTCCTCGAGTGATATGATGGGATACCTGTCAGCCAGGTCAGCCCAGAATTGCACCATTTCATCCCTGGTCTTGCGAATGCCTGATTTCCAGAAGAAATAGGTGCCATCCTCCTGGTACATTTCCGTAGCTGCAGCATCAATTGCTATCCTGAAATCCTCTCCAGCCTTGTATCCGGCTTTTTCTACCGCCTCCAGGATGACCTTGATGGCTTCCTCATCATTTTTAAGATTCGGCGCAAAACCGCCCTCGTCACCCACCGCCGTAGAATAGCCCTTGGAGCTTAATACCTTTTTCAGATTGTGGAATACCTCCGCACACATCATCAGCGCATTTCTGAAGCAATCGGCTCCGACCGGCATGATCATGAATTCCTGTATATTCACACTGTTGTCTGCATGTTTTCCGCCATTAATGATATTCATCATGGGCACCGGCAGCATTTTCGCATTTACACCGCCTATATACTGGTAGAGGCTGATGCCCAGCGCCTCGGCGGCAGCCTTTGCCGCTGCAAGCGATACGCCGAGGATGGCGTTTGCACCCAGCTTCCCTTTGTTCGGTGTACCGTCAAGTGCAAGCATCTTCCTGTCGATTGCTGTCTGGTCAAATACATTCATACCCTCAATCTCAGGTGCAATCACTTCATTGACATTGGTTACCGCCTTCAACACACCTTTGCCAAGGTATCTGCCACTATCACCGTCACGCAGCTCAACTGCCTCAAAGGCGCCTGTGGATGCCCCTGACGGTACGGCAGCACGGCCGACAAAACCGCCTTCAACAATAACCTCCACCTCGATGGTGGGATTGCCTCTGGAATCGAGAATTTCCCTTCCGAATACGCTTTCAATCTCAAGATATTGTTTCATTTAATACTCCTCTCTGCCTGCATATGTAAGAATATGCATCCGCGACATTTCCCATATTTTAGTAATAGCATATCCCTTCTGCAAACACTTGTAAATAATGTACCGGTATATTTTAACCACAAACAGGCCGATTAAAACACAAAACCGGCAGTTCAAGCTGCCGGTCCCGTCCATGATTCGTCCCGTCCGACCAGATCGACGGTCGGCAGGCTCTGTTAAACAGCTTTCTCTTTTTTACCCGCATCCTCCGGTGAATACAGCACCACTCTGTTTCCGTCAAGTTCCACCTTCACCTTGTTATTTCCCTTCAGGCCAAGGGCAGTGATATACTCGGCCGGAATCTGAAGCCGGCCGGCCTTGTCAAGAACCGCCAGTTCCTCATGGGTATCGTCCTGCTGTCTGCTGAAAATCCCATTTCCCATCTCAGCCAGTTCCTCCGCATAGGATTTCCTGCGTATGAACTCGCTGCTGGTCCTGCCGTCCCGTATGGCAACCACCCTGTCCACCTTCTGTGATATTTGCCTGTCGTGTGTGACGATGACTACAGTGATGCCCATCGTCATATTCAATTCGCGGAAAACATCCAATATGGTTCCGGCTGTCCTGCTATCGACTGAACCGGTGGGTTCGTCGGCAAGCAGAAGCCTCGGGTTGTTGGCAAGGGCAATGGCGATCGCAACGCGCTGCTGTTCACCGCCGGAGAGCTGACTTAGCTTATTGTTCCTCCGGTTCAGCAAACCGACCACATCCAGCAGCTGAAGCGCGCGGTTCCGTTTGCTTTCCTTCCCCGACAGCAGTATGGGGATCTCAACATTTTCCTGCGCCGTAAGGTACGGTATCAGGTTTCTGGCATTATTCTGCCAGATGAAACCCACCGTATTCCTTTTATACTTGATCAGCTGCGAATCACTGAACTTGAGAAGGTCACTTCCGTCCACCAGCAGTTTTCCTGCAGACGGCCTGTCGAGGCCGCCCAGCATATTCAGAAGGGTTGATTTTCCGCTGCCGCTGTTGCCGATGATGGCCATTAGCTCACCCTGTTCTACCACGAGGTCCAGCCCCTGCAGCGCTACCACTTCCAGATCCTTGGTCTTGTATATTTTAACCAGGTTTTCACATTCTATCATTTTGGCGCGTTCTTCACCTTGCATCTGCAATCTCACCATCCTCCAGCGTCAGCACATGGTCTGCTATATCGATCATACTCGGGTCATGCGTCGTCATCACCACTGTCAAGCCTTCGCTCTCCACGAGACTCTTGAAAAGCTTCACCACCTGCAGTCCCATATGTGTATCCAGTTCAGCAGTAGGTTCATCGGCAAATACAATATCGGGCTTGTGGGCAATAGCGCGTGCAATCGCCACCCTTTGCTGCTCTCCGCCTGAAAGCTCGTGAGGCCGGTGATCCATACGCTTTGTGAGGCCTACCAGAGACAGGCATTCTTTGGCACGCGCACCGCGGGTTTTGGCATCAAAGCCTGCGACGCGGAGTCCGAACTCTACATTTTCGTAGGCAGACATCATGGAAATCAATGCAACGGATTGAAACACAAAGCCCATGTGTTTTCTTCTCAATTCATTTTTAAGGCGCTCTCCGGCTTTGGTAATATTGCTGCCGTTAAACTGGATCACACCGGAATCGGGCCGGTCGAGAGCTCCCAGGAGATTGATCAGCGTCGTTTTACCGGAGCCCGAACGTCCTCTCAATATGGTCAGCTTACCTTTTTCCACCTGTATGGATACATTTTTTAAAGCATGGACCACACTATTGCCGGATTTGAAATCCCTCACCAGCTTGTCGGTCCTGATGATCTCACTCATACGCACCTCCGCATCAATGCCTGGATCGGCTTCATGCTAATCCTCTCCAAGCTTGACGGCCTGATCTATCCTTATTTTCGAAATAATCCTCCAAAGTGTCAGGAAGCCCATAAGAAGCATGGTGCCAATCACCGCGTATATTTTGATATAATCGGCAGCATTGGCCATGATTTTAAACGGCGGTACCTGGTCCGCCGAGCTGTATACGATCTGCAGCAGCGGTATGAAAATATCTCCTGCCACACCGCCGACAAGGATACCTGCCAGAATGGCCGCCCCGGAAACCAGAGTCTGTTCGCAGGCCAGCATTCCAATCACTTTGTTAAGTGACATTCCCATCGCCCGCAGTATTCCGAACTGCAAAACACGGTTTTGAATGGAAATGATCCAATAGATCAGAAAGCCCAGCATACTGATCACCATCGCCGCTATAAAGCCCAGTGTCAGCATGCCGTTCATCCCCTGCAGCAACGGATCGTTCTTCATTTTCACCAATTCCTGGTCACGATAGTCGATTTCTGCAATACTCAGCTTTCTTTTTACAATATCCTCATTGACCTGCTTATCGCTGGCATCATTCTTTTTCTTAATCCATACTTCATAAGGCTGAACCGTCAACTTGCTCTGGATATAGGACAAGTTTGCCACCACAAGGCTCTGCGCCTCCATTCCCTTTTGAGGAGGATTGGGATTGTAAGTGGGCCAGTAATCAATAAAGGCATAAATTCTGCCTTCCAGATAGCTCTGTTCACCCCATGAAATATAGATGGTATCTCCTTCAGTCAATTTGTATTTTTCCTTGAGGTCCGATGAAAGCAAAAATGCCTTTGGAGCCTCTGCCAGCAGATTCAGGTAGTTAAACCAGTGATGCGGCAGAAGGTCGGATCTGAACCAGGCTACTTCAGCGAACTCATTGGGTATGATACCCATGATTTTGACCCCGCTTACCCATTCCGGGGAGGCTTCGACCTTTCCATCCTTAACAACCATCACCTTGGTTGCCTTTTCAGTGCCCGAAAGTGTGGAGTAGCTGGTATAATTAGGCTCATAGTAACGAAGCGGTTCCTTTTTGGCCACAGTAACCGCGCTTCCCATGGAAGGCGGCCCGCTTGACGGCTTGGGCTGATTATTCTCCCATTTTGCCAGCAGTCGTATATCGGCTCCAATAGAATAGCTGATTTTATCTTCAATATTTTTATTAATGGTTCTTGCCGAGTTGGCATTGAACAAGCCTGTGGAAATAGCCAGTATGATGAACAGCATCAGGAATTGCTCCTGTCCTCTCGACCTGCCCACCTGTATCAGAGAAATATACATGACGGGTGACCAGACCTTCCTGCCCAGCCAGTAGATAAAGCGGATCAGGAAAGGGTATAACCTGATGAACAGCAACCCTGCGCCCAACACAAAAAGCGTGGAGGTAAGGAACAGCAGCGGATCGATCTGCAGCTCCAGGGCTTTGATGCCCGTTTCCTCAAGCACCTTCTGCTGCTGCTGGTACCTGTATATACCGTATCCGGAGACCAGAAGCAATATGAGATCGAGGAACAATTTCTTCCATAAAGGCGCTTTCCTGCCCCTGGCTTTTTCCTGTTTATGCTTGACTATAGTGGTTCGCGAGATTACAACCACCGGCGCAAGCATGGTTACGACCAGAAATATGAACGTAATAAGCGAATAACCGTAGACCTTCAAATTTATCGATATCGGCAGTGCCGTCCTTTGTACAAACTCAAGGAAGCCATTGGAGGATCCGAGTACACCGCATATGATCAGACCCAGGGGAGGGCCGAATATAAATGCAACGGAACCGATAATGGCGCTTTCTATCAGATAGCTGAGGAATATCTGGCTCTTGCTCGCCCCCCTGCTTTTCAGGACGGCAATGCCATTTTCATCATGGTTTATGATCAGCTGTGACACCATAAAGATATAAAAAATCAACATGATCAGTACAGGAACAGTAAGTACCCAGAGCATGGTCCTCAGCTGGTCAGCTCTCTCGTCATACTTTTTGAGAACCCCTATCGAAGGCATGTTGAACTCCAGGCTTCCTCTGTACCTGCTGTACCATTTCGCCTGTTTTTCGTGCACATCGGTAATGTGAGAAAGGTTCTGAAGCGTAATGCTGTGGTAATCATATGAGCAGTTCCACTGCGCTTCCGTAATCAGACCGCCCTCCTTCGATATAAGGGTACTCCTGAACAGCCTATAGTCCATCAGAAATTGCTTGCCCTATTCCTCCAGACCTTTGCTCCAGAAAACGTCCCCTGCATCTTTAGCGGTATACACAC
>JAEZMC010000329.1 GCA_023435805.1 Bacillota bacterium
GATCAGACCGGTGCGGTCATGCCCGGCGAGACTGTCCGCTGGTCGCTGAATGCTCCTGCCGCAGGCGTTACGCTGTCCGGCAGCAAGCTGACCGTCGACACCACTGCAAAGCCTGGCAATATCACACTGATTGCCACCTCTGCTTCAAATGGGACCGTTACGGCAACAAAAGCATTAATCCTTTATGCCAATCCGGATCCGGCGGCTAGCTCTATTGATATTACAGGTTCCACTTATATTCAGATACCTTCCAGAGGAAATAATGTGACTTACTCGGATTATAAGGCGCTTGTAAGGGATCAGAATAATGCCGTAATGAATGGTGAATCTGTGACCTGGTCACTCAGCGCAGCTATGTCGGGTGTCACGCTGGATACCGCTACTGGAAAAATCATTGTAACAACCAGTGCAAAACCAGCCAACGCATCCATAATAGCCACATCCAACTCAAACGGAGCTGTAAGGGCTGTAAAAAATATCATCATTATAAAATAACCGCTCAAAAATCCTCTTCAAAAACCCGTGAATTCTAATGGCTGAATTCACGGGTTTTTTTATAAGTCGCAGTAACCACCCCTGCAGATACCTCTCAAATAATCCATGAACTCCTTGTTCAAATCTTCCCTCTTCAATGCAAACTCAACCGTTGCCTGCAAAAATCCAAGCTTGCTTCCCACATCATACCTTTTTCCTGAAAATTCATACGCCAGCATCCCTTCCTCTGCCATCAGGCTTTTCAATGCATCTGTCAGCTGGATTTCTCCTCCCTTGCCGGGCACGGTATGTTCCAGGTGCTCAAAAATATGGTGCGTAATGATATATCTTCCCAGAATGGCAATATTGGACGGAGCACTGCCCTTTTCCGGCTTTTCGACCAGATCCCTTACCTTGTGCAGCCCTTCACGGACAGGGTCGCCGCTGACGATACCATAGCCGGAAACAGCTTCCTCCGATACTCTTTGCACGCCCAGGACATTTGTCCCATGTTCATTGTAAACATTGATCAGCTGCTTCAGGCAGGGTTCCTCCGAATCGACCACGTCGTCTCCCAGCAGCACGGCAAACGGTTCGTCTCCGATGAAGGACCTTGCGCAATATATGGCGTGCCCTAGTCCCTTCGGTTCTTTCTGCCGGATGTAGTGGATATTTACCAGATTGGAAATGTCCTCGACCAGGTGTAATAAATCCAGATTTCCCTTCCTCCTGAGTTCTTCCTCCAGCTCATAGGATTTGTCAAAATGATCTTCAATCGACCTTTTGCTTCTTCCGGAAATAATGATGATATCTTCTATTCCCGAAGCTATGGCCTCTTCTACAATATATTGAATAGTCGGTTTATCCACGATCGGAAGCATCTCCTTCGGCTGTGCCTTTGTTGCCGGAAGAAACCTGGTTCCAAGGCCTCCGGCCGGAATAATCGCTTTTCTGATCTTCATAAAAACCCTCCTTCGTTAAATACTTCCATCTAAACGATTTTAATACCCGTCTGCCGTTCGTAATAAACATTCGAAATCTTGAAGACAGCCATGTTTGCGCTTAAAATATCTGGGTAATATTACAAAAATACCGATACGGAGGAGCTATATATGAAACATGACTTATATAAAAATATCATCAACAGAAAAATTATATTCATGCTGATCATGTCCCTGCTCTGTTCCGGTCTGGTTACATCGGTCTATTTGTTATTGAACCCCATTCAATATGAATCCGGCACGACGCTGTACATATCCAATAGAGACCTTCGGCAAAATTCCGAGGTCTCCTACCAGGATTTGCTGGCCAGCAGGAGTCTGGCCGCCAATTACGGCGAAATTGTTAAAAGCGGTCTGTTTGCGGAAAACATCATTCGGGAGCTAAACCTGCAGCAAATCACTCCGAAAGCTCTTGCGAAAAAGATCAATGCTTCACTGGCGAATAATGCAAACATTCTGCATGTAACAGTTCGGAACGAGAATAGACTGCTGTCAGAGGAAATCGCCCGGACGGTTCCCGCCCTTCTCTCGCAGATACCACCGGCCGTTCCTGATGCAAAGCTTATAACGGTACTTGACATGCCATCCGAAGCCAAACCGGCGGCAGGTGGAGTCGTCCTTGCCGCTCTGATATCCTTTTTCAGCGTTCTGCTGCTGTCTTTATCCGTGCTTCTGCTGATCCGACCCGGCAACAATATTATCCGGACACCTGAAGATGTGGAGAGAACACTGGGCATCAAAGTCACCGGGACCATTCCCGATTTTTCTTTTTAGGAGGTCGGCTTATGTCAAACTTAAGATATAACGTTCATTTAAATTACGGGCCTAATATTGAAGAAGCCTATAGAGTATTAAAAACCAATATTCAATATTATGGTATGGAAAGCAAAATAAAGAGACTGGTGGTCACCAGCAGCGGACACGGTGAAGGCAAAACCTCTACGGCAATCAACCTATGCATCTCCTTCGCCCAATCCGGCACCCGGACCCTGCTGATCGATGCCGACCTGCACAAGCCTATGCTTGTCAAGCATCTGGGTAGCAACAGCTTCATCGGCCTTACCAACTATGTATCGGGCAATGCGACCATCGATGAAATCATCCACAGCACGTCGCTGGAAAATTTCAGCTTTATCACCTGTGGCCCGAAGCCGTTAAAATCGGATGCTATCCTTAGGTCCGCAAAGTTTGCCGAGCTGCTCGAACTAATGGAACAATCCTTTGATCTGATCGTCATCGATACGCCTTCGCTGGGAAAGCATATTGATGCGGCCATTCTTGCATCACAGGCCGACGGTGCCCTGATCGTCATCGAGTCCAACCGCACGGATTACCGGAATGTCGCAACTGCCAGGGAACAGCTTGAAAAGGTAGGCGCTAAAATCATCGGAGTCGTACTGAATAAAATGGATAAAAAATACTATAAAATTTACACAAACCACTATACCGATCATGGCACCGGCAAGAAATTCAGCAATGGGTGGTTCAATAGTTTTAAAGATAAGGGTGATTATTTATGATCGATATACATAGTCATATCATTTACGGACTGGACGATGGATCACCCAAATTGGATGAATCGGTCAAAATGCTGAAAAAGGCGCGCGAGCTCGGCATACATACCATCATTGCAACTCCGCATTACCAGGAGAATCTCTTTAACATGGAGGGTATTACCCAGCGTTTTCTCGAAGTAGCGGAAGAGGCAATGGAATTCGGCATCACTTTGAAACCGGGAAGCGAAGTCTACATCAATCCATTTGTAGACAGGCTTGTAAGGGAGAAAAAAATACTCCTGCTCAACCGGTCAGACTACATTATGCTGGAGCTGCCCTACGAATCGATTCCGCTTTATACCTTTGAAATGATCTATAAGCTGCAGCTACAGCGGATTTCGATCATTATCGCGCATCCTGAAAGAAATGTAAACCTGATCAAGGATTTTTCACTGTTTGCCGGCTTCCTTGAAAGAGGGTGTATGATGCAGGTGGACGCAGGAAGTATTGCCGGTGCATACGGCAGTGCTGTGGAAGATTATACGAAAAAACTTGTTAAACTGAAAATGGTGCATTTTGTGGCATCAGACGCCCACTGTGCAAAGGACTACGATCAATGGTATACGAAGGCTTATGGAAAAGTATCCCGATGGGCGGGATCCGCATATGCGGATAAACTTTTTATATCCAACCCCCAGTTGATACTTGACAACAACAAGGAAAGCATTTACAGCATGATTTGATACATGAGATGAAAATGTTTGTTAAAAGGAGTTGATTTTATGACGGAACTTCAGCTGCAAGCCCGTGTCGAAAACACGGTTGGTAACAGAATGATATGTAATAATACGCGATTGCTGTATCGGTTTGCAAAGCGTACACTGGATATAACCGCATCGCTGTTCGGACTGATCATACTGGCGCCGGTATTTCTGGCCACAGCCATCGCCATCAGGCTGGATTCAAAGGGTCCTGTCTTCTTCGCCCAGAACCGGCTTGGACTGAAAGGAAGATATTTTAAAATGTACAAATTCCGTTCGATGGTCGTCAATGCCGAACAATTGCTGAAAGATCTGGAGGCAAAAAACGAAGTCAGCGGCCACATGTTCAAGATGAAAAATGATCCCAGAATAACACGGATCGGCAGGATCATCAGGAAAACCAGTATTGACGAGCTTCCGCAATTATTCAATGTTCTGAAGGGTGATATGAGCCTCGTCGGCCCCAGGCCTCCCTTGCCGAGAGAAGTAATCGAGTATGACAAATGGCAGGATTTAAGGCTTTCCGTAAGACCGGGCATAACCGGACTCTGGCAGGTAAGCGGCAGAAACGACATCGGATTTGAAGAAATGATCAACCTGGATTTGAAATATATCCGGGAACGTTGCTTTTTATATGACCTTAAGATTATATTGAAAACCATACCCGTTCTGCTGGGAGACAGCAAAGCATTTTAAAAGGCCCGCCGTTTGGCGGGCCTTTCCGGTTGTCGTGTCAAGTAAACGTCTGAGCCTTAATAGGCTATTTTTTTATTCTTCTGCATGATCATCAGGACGATTTTGCCTTTCATCGTCCTGGCGTGATAAAAATGCTGCAGTGTATGGATTTTTCCCCCGAATCCCATTTTAAACCTGTCAACGGTGTTCAGGTCCGATGTTTCCTGCCCCATACCCAGTCCGCCCATGTCAAGTGTTTTGTATCCCAGCTTTTTATAGTGCCTGATCATCTCCCAGTGCAAGTATCTGTTCGCTTTGGAAATGATATTGCGCATCGAGCTATCTGCAAATTTCCTGAAATATGAAAATCCATACATCATCAATACAATACTGTCATCGTGTATGCTTGCCAATCCGCAGAGAATCTGTCCGTCTTTATCTGCAAGCAGCGATATGCTCAGAGCGTTCTGCTCCTGAGCCATCAGCAGGAGATTTTTATCACCTGCCACAATTCCTTTTTCGCGCACAAACTCGTCATAATATTCAAAAAACTCGTCAAGTATCTTCAAATCAGGGGTATCATAATATCGCAGTTCAAAATCATGCTTTTTCTCAATTTGATGTATCTGATGCCGGGTAGTGGAGTCAAACTCACTAAAAATCTCTTCCTCCGGTTTTGTCAGATCAATCCTCAAGGTATGGAATATCCGTGCACCCGAAACGTTTTCTGGCGACAGGTAAAAAAGTACGATATCTGCATCCGAACGATAATTCTGATAATCCTCTGCAAAATATACGGTTTCCATTTTTAATATGAATTTTTTTCTTTTATTAATTACAAGCATACTCTCTGATCACTTCACCAATTTTTTGATTTCATCCAATGCTCTGTCATAGTCCGGATGATTTGAATTTTCTGATACATATTCCACATACCGTACTGTATTGTCGCGGTCGATGACAAGAATTCCCCTGCACAGAAGCCGGAGCTTGTCGATCACGAATCCGTATTTTTCACCAAAATCCAAAGATCTGTGATCCGAAACCAACTGAATATTTTTGATATCCTCGGCTGCACAAAATCTTTTCAATGCATATGGCAAATCCACACTGATGGCAATGATCTGCACATCTTCGGACAACCCTGTCGCCTCGCGGTTGAACCTGGCTGTTTGAAGCGCGCATACGCCCGTATCTACGGAAGTCGTTACACTGATCACTTTTATCTTGTTATCCGTATCCCGGTAAAAATCGAAATCGCTCACATCCTGTCCGACAGCAGTAAAGTTTTCCGCCCTGTCGCCCGCATGTACAACTTTGCCGCGCAGCTCAAAAGGTTCTCCTTTTATGGCAACCGTACGGGTTCCTGTTTTATTATCCATGACTATTCCCTCCCATCTTATTTTCA
>JAEZMC010000336.1 GCA_023435805.1 Bacillota bacterium
TGCTGGCACTGATGGGCAGATCCAGTTCCAATACGGCCTTTATTGTACAGATGTCGGTTATGATCACTCCGCTGTTGATGTCGCTCCTCGAAAAAAAGCTTCCTGGCAGGCGGACGGTGTGCGGCGCTTTGGTGGCGTTGGCCGGACTGCTCCTTTTAACCCTTGATTTCCGAAGCGTCATATTTAAACCTGGTGATCTGTTTGCGCTGGGAAATGCCGTGTTTTTCTCACTGTATCTTGTCGCACTGAAGCTTTATTCCGGCAGGACAGATCCCGTACAGTTCACTTTTATGCAGCATGTGACAAGCACGGGTGTCTTCCTTGCACTTGCGCTGATTTTTGAGCTGCGCGGCCCGGTGCATACCGGCATCACATTGCCGGTGCTTGCCATATTGGTGCTAAGTACGGCGATCTCGGTATCAACCATACTGATTCAATCAACCGCCATCAAATATGTGCGGCCGGAAAAAGCAACCGTTATCTATACGCTTGAACCCGTCGCGGCAGCCGTTTTCGCATATGGCCTGATTGGAGAGCGTCTGGCTGGCGTCAGGGCATTCGGGGGCTGTACACTGATTCTCCTTGCCATATTCATTACGGTTTACAAAAAACGCAGTGCAGCCGGGTTTGCCGGACTATGGAACCGTTTCGAAACAAAGCCGGCCGAACCGTTCTGTGTAAAATCCAACTGAAGGCTTGGAATGTTGAACTGCTTTTCAGCCGTATTACCGAAAGATGCCTCCTTGAAATGTGTAAATACGGGTACACAAATTCGACAGGATGAGATAAAATATACATACCGGCAGCAGTCTGCCGGACTTTGCTTCCTACAAGGGAAGAGGCGTATCCATCATACGGTAAAGCCGCATTTTCAAACATCCGGGAGTAACGTGGACAAGCCAACCGGATAAGGGATAGCCGGTTATTTACATCTGATATCTGACGGGGGTTGATTCGCAATGATTAAAATGATCTCATGGAATGTAAATGGATTAAGAGCATGCCTCAACAAGGGTTTCATGGATTTTTTCAAAGAGATTGACGCAGATGTGGTCTGCCTGCAGGAAACCAAACTGTCCAGCGGACAGCTTGAGCTCGAAACGGAAGGCTACCATCAATACTGGAATTATGCCAAAAAGAAAGGCTATTCCGGAACAGCAGTCTTTACCAGGCAAAAACCGGAGAGTGTAGCATTCGGACTGGGCATTGAAGAACATGACAATGAGGGAAGGGTCATTACGTTGGAATTTGACAAATTCTATCTGGTCAATGTATACACACCCAACTCACAGGGTGAACTGAAGCGTTTGCCCTACAGAATGGAATGGGACGATGCTTTCCGCAATTATCTGTGCCGTTTGGACGCCGTTAAGCCGGTAATCGTATGCGGCGATTTGAACGTTGCCCATAACGAGATTGATATCAAAAATCCTGCCTCCAACAGGAAGAGCGCCGGCTTTACCGATGAGGAGCGCAACAAGTTTACAGAATTGCTCCAAGCGGGCTTTATCGATACCTTCCGGCATTTTTTCCCCGACCGGAAGGATGCCTATACCTGGTGGTCCTACATGTTCCATGCCCGTGAAAAGAATGTCGGCTGGCGCATCGACTATTTCTGCGCATCCAAGCGGCTGACGGACGCGCTGGCCGGCGCGGAAATCCATCCGGAGGTTATGGGCTCGGACCACTGCCCCGTAGAACTCAGGCTTGTTAAAATCCCGTGATGCTGCGTTAAAAAGGGCTGGAGCTTCGGTTGCATATCCTGTATATGCGGCCCTCAGCTGCAGCCCTTTTTGCCTTGCCTGACGGGATTTTTCCTGCGCCTTCTGTCTTTTCGCAAATCCCATGATGCTGCGTTAAAAAGGGCCGGAGCTTCGGTTGCATGCATCGCCCCAGAAATCCTTCAGCACATCGGTGAGCAGGCAGCCGTCTGATGCCCTGGGGGTCGGGCTCCACCCGGATGGGAGCAGCTCCCTGTATACGGGGTGTGAAAACCGTTCATCCAGTAAAATGACCACGCCCATGTCATTTTCCGAGCGGATGACACGTCCTGCCGCCTGCAAGACACGGTTGATGCCGGGGTAGGTGTAGGCGTATTCAAACCCTTCGCCGTACAGCTCATCAAAATGTCTCCTGATGATGTTCCTTTCATTGCAGATCTGGGGAAGGCCCACTCCGACGATGATGGCACCGGACAGCCTGTCTCCGGTCAGGTCGATGCCTTCGCCGAAAACGCCGCCCATTACCGCAAAACCCACCAGGCTCGTGCTGCCGGTATGGTCAAACGCGTCCAGGAACTCCCGGCGCGCTGCCTCCGACATACCGGGTGTCTGGTAGAGCGTCCGTACACCTTCCCTGATCTCCATAAACCTGTAATACACCTCATTCATATATTCAAAGGAAGGGAAGAACACCATGTAGTTGCCGGTCCTGGCCGATACGGTCTCGTGTATGGCTCCGGCAATCCGATCATAGGAGAAGGGCCTGTTTTTGAACCTGGTTGAAATGGTGTCATCCACATAAACACACAGATTTTCAGCAGGAAAGGGCGACGGAAGCACGAGCACCCTGGAGTCCCGGTCGCCGCCCAGCATTGCCGTAAAATATCCGACCGGAGACAGCGTCGCTGAAAAGAGAACTGCGCTTCTTCCCCGGTTCATGGCTTCTCTGAGGAGCTTTGACGGGTCGATGCAAAACAGCTTGATTGAGAAATCCCTCGAGGATTTGTCATAGCAGGTTACATAGCGCTCATCATAGAACTCCATTACCTTCATAAAATAAAGGCAGTTGAAGTAGACCTCCAGCAAGCTGTCCATATCGGAAACAGGCGCTTTTCGGGACAGCTGTTTATCCATGCGGGCTGTAAAGCCTTCCAGCAGCTCATACAATTCCCCCGGCCGCTCTCTGCGAACCTTATAAAACCCGGCTTTATCCGCGTCCTCTGTCGCGAGCTGTTTTGCCGTATCCAAAAAATATTTGTACAGACGGTTTACTGATTCATATATTTCCGGCAGGTCCGGCTATAAGCTCTTTTTCAATTCGAAAAAGGCTCTTTTGGATAGCGCGCAGGAAAATATGTCACGTGCACGGTCAA
>JAEZMC010000376.1 GCA_023435805.1 Bacillota bacterium
TGCAGACATGATATTGTTATTGAGGTCTATGACATTATGGGGATGAACGCCCACTGCCGCGTAAATGAAGTCGTAGTTCTGTGTCAGTGTAACATTCTCAACTGAAGAAGCCACATCCGAGGATACGGACAGAATATAATCCACACCGCTTTGCCTGGCTCTTTCGATCACCTGACTGCGGTCCTTGTCAAACTGCGTATCATAATAATGTGCATGTGTATCAAAAAGCATTTTTCACCTCACGCAAAACCATAAATCTATTATATATCAATATTTCAGTTTGAACAAGAACCCCTCCGTACACTGCCTTTCACACATGGTTACCGAACTTGTGCACCGCTTTCGATCAGTCCGTCCAGTGTGGCAACCACCAGAGAGCTGTCATTGGAAGCCGCCAGGATCATGCCCTGGGATTCGATCCCCTTCAGCTTCACAGGCTTCAGGTTGGCTACCATGATAACATATTTGCCGACCAGGCTTTCGGGAGTGTAATGCTTTGCAATGCCCGATACGACCTGCCTTGTCTGTTCACCCATTTCCACACGCAGCTTGAGTAATTTTTCCGAGCCCTCCACCTTCTCAGCTTCCAGAACCTTGGCTACACGAAGGTCCAGCTTCGCAAAGTCGTCTATGGTGATAAGGCCTGCCCCGGCTTCACCGGTATTGGCGGCATGGTCCTTCGCGGCTGCATTTGCAGCTGATGAAGCATCTGCTGCAGCTGTTTTCTTTCCGGGCTTCTCCGGAGCCTTGTCCTTCTCCGTGGCAAGAGTCAGCCCTTCCAGCTCATCCATTTCCTTTTTTATATCAATCCTTGGGAAAATGACCTCACCCTTATTTACCGAAACGCCTTCCGGATAGATACCCCACTGCTTCGATTGATCCCATTCCAACGTCCCGGTACCTGCAATTCCGAGCTGCTGCCATACCTTTTCGGGTGTTTCAGGCATAAACGGCTGCAGCAGTACGGATACTATCCTCAAGCTCTCTGCCAGATTATACATGACAGCTGCCAGTCTCGGCCTTGATTCCTCCGATTTTGCCAGCACCCAGGGCATGGTCTCATCAATATACTTATTGGTTCTGGAGATGGCTTTCCATATTTCCGCCAGCGCCGTACTGAACTGAAGCCTGTCCATCAGGTCTTCCACCTTGGCAGGCAGCTCCGAAAGCATCGTGCGGAGTTCGGAATCAAATTCACCATCAACACGTTCGGCCGGTATTGTACCACCGAAGTATTTGTCAATCATCGCTACCGTCCTGCTTACCAGGTTGCCCAGGTCATTTGCAAGGTCGGAATTGATCCGCTGAATGAGCGCTTCATTCGAAAAAACGCCATCTGAGCCGAAAGGCACCTCCCTCAGCAGGAAATACCGGATCGCGTCAAGGCCGTATTTTTCTATCAGCACAACGGGATCGACCACATTACCCTTCGACTTGGACATCTTACCGCCTTCAAGCAGCAGCCAGCCATGGCCGAATATCTGCTTTGGCAGAGGCTCGCCCAGCGCCATCAGCATGGCAGGCCAGATAATGGTATGGAAGCGGACGATTTCCTTTCCCACCAGATGGACATCTGCCGGCCAGTAGTTTTTATATGCAGAATCATCCTTTGAAAGATACCCCAGAGCGGTAATATAGTTGGACAACGCATCGATCCACACGTAAACTACATGTTTGTCGTCGAATGTAACGGGAATCCCCCAGTTGAACGTAGTCCTGGAAACACAGAGATCTTCCAGGCCCGGCCGCAGAAAGTTGTTCAGCATTTCATTCTGTCTTGACACCGGCTGGATGAATTCCGGGTGCGCTTCGATATGACTGATAAGCCTGTCCTGATATTTGGAAAGCCTGAAAAAGTAGCTCTCCTCCTGTGTCAGCTCCACCTCTCTGCCGCAGTCCGGACATTTTCCGTCTACCAACTGGGTCTTTGTCCAGAAGGATTCGCAAGGCGTGCAGTACCAGCCCTCATATGCGCTTTTATAGATATCACCCTGGTCATAGAGTTTTTTGAAAATTTTCTGGACCGTGGACTCATGCTCGCTGTCTGTAGTTCTTATGAACCTGTCGTTGGTGATTTTCATCAGCTTCCAGAGCTCTTTGATACCCGCCACGATCTCATCCACATATTGTTTGGGCGTAACGCCCCTGGCCTCTGCTTTTCTTTGTATTTTCTGGCCATGTTCGTCCGTACCGGTCAGAAACATGACATCATAGCCCCTGAGCCTCTTGTATCTGGAAATTGCATCGGCGGCCACAGTCGTATAGGAATGGCCGATATGCAGCTTGTCACTTGGATAATATATGGGTGTCGTAATATAAAAGGTTTTCTTTTCCATCATAAGCCTCCGTTATATGCTATAAGCTTTCCCGGAATAACAGGGAATATTATAAATATACCTTTACGGTAGGACTTTTTCAAGCAGAATTTGGCCTGCAGGGCAGTATCCCACCAGAGGATACATAAAACAGCAGTCAGAGGAATATTCATAGAAAAGAGGACAATGCCCGGAGGTCAAATAAATGGAAACCTATAAGGACTCAGTTACTTTGTTTTTTCAATATGCATTCAAGGTGCTTCCGGAGGTGCGCAGACTGACTGACAGCCTTGCGGGCATGGAAGCGCTCTGCATGCCGAAGTCCGGCAGCCGCGAGGAGTCCGGAGCTGAGGCACCGGACCCATCCTGTGCGTCCATGCTTTGCAGCAGCTTGTTTGCTCTGTATCCAGGCGTTGATCTGAAAAGTACGCTTACATTCATCCTCTCTCTTTATTCTCTCGCAGGTATACTTGGAAATAGCTGCATCAATTCAGGTACGACAGATGAGATGGAGGTGCGCAGATTATACGGTTGTCTTGCCGGTGCCGTCGATCCGTCACGCAGCACAGCCTGCTCATCGGCGGCTGCGGTAAAAACAATGGCGGATCAGGGCAGGAAACTGTCCGCTCTGCCCTGCCTTTCCGGCCAGTGCAGGCTTCAGCTGGCCATTCTGCCCTCGTTTACTCTGGTGGCGCCCAGGCTCAGGAAATATATACAGCTTTATATTGATCTGCAGTCATACAGGCATTATCCGCCTTTACTGCGTACAGAATATCTGAATGCCTGGAGTGCAAATTACATGAAGCGGTATCAGGAAATTACCTGCTGGGAATTCTGTGCTGCATCAGATTCCTTACTGGGAATCGCTGCAATGTATGCTGCCGCCGCCAAACCGGATCTGACTGCGGAAGAGGTCAGAATACTGGATGAAGCCTGTTTTCCGTGGCTTTGCGGACTTGATTCGCTGCTGGGGGCATATGTAAGCGCAAGAAATACCAACCATACGAAATGTCTTAATTTCACCGTTTTTTACAAGAATCTCAAAGCTTGTGATGAAAGGCTTTCGTTCTTTGCTTCAAAGGCGGAAAATGCCTGCCTGAAGCTGAAAGAAAGCGGATTTTACACATCTCTAGTAAAAATGCTGATCGGGATGTACCTGTCAGACCCGGAGGCAGACTTCGGAATGTGCAGGCTTGCCAGCATGAATATCTTAAGAAACAGCCCTCCCCGGACCATGCTTTACAGTAATGCCTGCAAGCTGCTTCAGCTTTGCCGCAGCTAGCAATCGTGCGGAATATGCAAGCGCCTGCATTGTCCTACCTGCCGAATACCATTGCGCAAACCCAGGCGGATGCAATGACGCTGGCCCCATCTGCTATCAATGCCGCCAGCAGCGTATATCTGATATTCCTGATGCCTACAGACCCATAATAGACTGCCAGTGTATAGAAAATCGTTTCGGTGGATCCCATCATGGTTGAAGCAACCCTTCCGATGTAGGAATCCGGTCCGTACGCCTTCAATATATCCGCCACCAGCGCGAGAGAAGCGCTTCCTGAAACTGGCCGAAGCAAGGCCAGCGGCATGGTCTCTGCAGGGATTCCCAAAAATGAGGCAGCCGGCTTAAGTATATACACAATCCAATCCAATGCTCCTGATGCCCTGAATACGCCTACTGCCGTCATCAGCCCCACCAGCGGCGGCAGAATCCGTATAATTGTGGCTATGCCTTCCTTCGCTCCTTCCACAAAGGTGTCATATACCTTCACTTCCGTAAGCAATCCGGCACCAAGAATGATCAAAACAAGTACCGGAACCGAATATAGCGACAGGGCCGTCAACACCGGGCTCATTTTACCGCCCACCCGGATTTTGACAGGATTCCGGCCGCAACGATCCCTGTTATTGAAGCACATATGGAAGCGATCCATATACATGCGGTAATCTCGGAAGGTACCGCTGAGCCTGCGCTGCTCCTTAGGGCAATTACAGTTGTCGGTATGAGTTGTATCGCGGATGTATTCAGTACCAGAAACATGCACATGGAGTCCGATGCCGTATCACGGCTGCGGTTCACCTTCTGCAGCTCGGACATTGCTCTGATTCCAAGCGGAGTGGCTGCGTTCCCCAGGCCGAGGAAATTGGCAGCAAGGTTCATTACGATTGCCCCCAACGCCTTGTCGTTATTTGCAAGCTGAGGAAACAGCAGCCTCAGCAGCGGCCTCGCCATCCGGGCAATGAACTTGAGCAGGCCGCTTTTTTCTGCTATGTGCATCAGACCCGACCACAGGCACATCATTCCCAGCAAACCGATACTGAGCTCCACTGCCCTTCCAGCTGAGTTGAATGCAGCCTGTGTGACCTGTTCCAGCCGGCCGTTCAGCATTCCGACAACAAAGCCGATTATCAGCATTCCCATCCAGATATAGTTCAACATCCTATCCCCCCCGATAATTTATATGTGGTCATAAGGGAAATATTGCGTAAAATTGAACAGTATACGGATAATTGTTGGCAAGCATATTACGGCAGCAATTCATATCCGACAATCGTTGACAGTGTCGCATTATGTCGAATAAATTATAGGTAATTTCCAGTAAATTAATGGTTTTTTATCCTTATTTTAATGACGCCTTCTGCTCTGTAACTTGTACACAGCTTATCCGTAAGCATTTACACTACTTATACACGGCGGGCTTCAGACATTATCTATATAAACACCTGTTAAAATATTCTATTTTTGCCATAACATTTTCTTGAATATTTTAAAGTTACTTGTTGACGGATACTGGAATTTATGGTACTATAAAAATATAAAATATTGTCGAATATTGTTAATTTAGGAGGAAATACTATGAAATCAACCGGAATCGTAAGAAAAGTTGATGAACTTGGAAGAGTTGTTCTTCCGATAGAACTGAGAAGGACGCTAGATATTGCTGAGAAGGACGCCCTCGAAATCTATGTCGACGGCTCCACCATTATATTGAAGAAGTATGAACCCGCCTGCATTTTCTGCGGAGATGCAAAGGACGTGGCCGTATACAAGGGAAAGAACATCTGCCCCAACTGTATGAAGGAATTAAAGAAATAACTTGATTCGGAATGCAAGGGCTGGATTTGATATCCAGCCTTTTTTTGAGCACAAAACCATTGGCTCGTATCAAAATAGTCTGACACTACCGGTTTTTATTTTCCAAAAGGCTGTTATAGACATCCCTTTTACTCATTCCTCTTTCTTCCGCAACTTTTTTCATTGCGTCCTTTTTGCCCATACCTTTGTCCGTATATATTCTGACGTGTTCTTCAAGACTGATGTCCGCCCAGCTATTAATTTTCGCCTCCTGCAGGAGTTTTTCGTCTGCGCCTTCAACCACCAGCACAAATTCGCCCTTGGGTGTTTCTTCGGCATACTTCACTATGGCTTCGTCCAGCGTACACCTGACGATCTCTTCAAACCGTTTCGTCAATTCTCTTGCCAGTGCAACGCGCCTGTTGCCCAATGCCTCCCTGAGATCCCTGAGTGTATGTATAAGCTTGTGCGGAGCCTCATAAAACACCAGCGTTCTGGTATCCTCTTTTATGGAATCCAGCCGCTCACTGCGTGATCGCCTGTTCATCGGAAGAAAGCCTTCAAAGCTGAATCTTCCTGAGGGCAGCCCCGACAGTACCAGTCCCATAATGACCGCAGCAGGCCCCGGCACCATTGTAACGGCAACGCTATTCTCTACCGCGAGCCTGACCAGCTCTTCACCGGGGTCGGATATTCCCGGACAGCCCGCATCGGAAACCAGGGCAACATCTTTGCCTTCCAGCAGTTGCTGCACAAGATAACCGCCCTTTTCAACCTTGTTATGCTCATAATAGCTGATCAGTGTATTTTTAATTTCAAAGTGGTTTAAAAGCTTCAAGGTCTGACGTGTATCCTCGGCGGCAATGATGTCCGCCTCTCTTAAAATTCTGAGAGCCCGGAGCGTAATATCTTCCAGATTGCCTATAGGCGTAGCAACAAGATAGAGTGTTCCTATTTTACCCACTTCCGCATCTGCCTTTCTCTTTTCTTTTCCGGCGGGAAATACCTATGTACCGCTTGTCGTATCCCGGTTGTATATTTCATCAATCTCATTCGAATACCTGCCGTCACTGTTGTATATGTATAACGGCTCCTGTATCCTCAATTCCGGATTTCCGTTTCTTGTACCTCCGAT
>JAEZMC010000382.1 GCA_023435805.1 Bacillota bacterium
AAAACCGGTATGCCGCCGGGGAGCCTTGTTCATATTGGCAGCCGAAAAACCGAAAATGCTGCGGTATCCGTTCTCGAATTTGATGAAAGCACGTTGAAGCATATTCATGTCGATGACCCGGAGGATCTAGCCTATTACCGTGACAGCAGCAAGACGTCCTGGGTAAATATTGACGGGCTGCACGATACAGAGCTGCTGGGAGCGGTTGGCAAGGTTTTCAGTCTTCATCCGCTGGTGCTGGAAGACATGCTTGATACCGAACAGAGGCCGAAAATCGAAGATTACGGGTCATACATCTATATAGCCATCAAGCAGCTTTATACGGATACCGCAGACGGCAGAATTCTTACCGAGCACCAGAGTATAGTGCTTGGAAAGGGTTTTGTCATCACTGCCGGGGAGAGCAGAACCCGGGTTTTTGAACCTGTCAGAGAACGCCTTGAGAGTGGTGGCAGGATAAGGGGCATGGGAGCGGATTATCTGGCATATTCACTTCTGGATGCGATTGTCGACAATTATTTTGACGTCCTCGAAATCCAGGGAGACATGATCGAGAAAGTAGAGGGAATCCTCATTTCAAAACCTGACCCGTCTACGCTTGAGAAATTAAACAACCTGAAAAGAGAAATGCTTTTCATACATAGAAATATTTGGCCCCTCAGAGAGGCGGCCGCCTTTCTGGAGCGGGGCGAGATCCAGCTGGTGCAGGATGGTACGCGCCTTTATATCAGAGATTTGTATGACCATGTGATACAGGTGATGGATACGACGGAGATTTACCGCGACATGCTTTCCGGACTGCTGGATGTTTATCTGTCCAGTCTCAGTAATAAAATGAATGAGATTATGAAGGTGCTTACCATCATTTCGACAGTTTTTATTCCGCTTACCTTCCTTGCCGGCATATACGGCATGAATTTCAGGAATATGCCGGAGCTAGGCTGGAATTGGGGCTACTTTGCACTCCTGGGCCTCATGGGAGCTATCGCTCTGTCCATGCTTGCCTATTTTAAAAAGAAGAACTGGTTGTGATGGTATGCAGTTACGGGGAAGGCCTTGCCTTCGATTCCATATAAAACAATTGAAAAAGAATAATGTACAAGTTATAATTAAGACCATCGTTAATGAGCATAGATTGAATGAGGGGATGGTCAAATGGCTGAAATAAAGAAAACGATAAAAAAACATACTATGCCGCTTCTGCCTCTGCGGGGGTTGACGGTATTTCCCTATATGATCCTGACCTTTGATGTAGGCAGGGAAAAGTCTATTAAAGCACTGGATGAAGCAATGATCAACAACCAGATGATTTTTCTCGTCACCCAGAAGGACGCTAAAAATGATTCGCCGGATGAGGAGGATGTCTACACTGTAGGAACCATTTCAAGGGTAAAACAGCTGCTGAGGCTGCCCGGCGATACCATAAGGGTGCTTGTGGAAGGTGTCAGCAGGGCGGAAGTCAAGACATACCTGCAGACAGAGCCTTTCTTTGTAGCAGAAGTTGTAGAGCATATCATACCGGAGGATGAAAACCGTAATATTGAATATGAAGCATTAAAAAGGAAAGTTCTGGGGACTTTTGATGAATATATCAAGCTGAGCGGGAAAATATCCCCCGATACGGCGTCTGCCTTAAGCTCGATCGAAGATATCGGGCAGCTTTCCGATATCGTGGCCTCCAATATGCTTTTAAGAGTGGAGCAGAAGCAGGAAATCATGGAGGAATTTCACCCTGCACTCAGGATGGAAAAGCTTCTTGAGCTGCTGATGAAGGAAATTGAAATACTTGAGGTTGAAAAAAACATCAGTGTCCGTGTTCGCAAGCAGATAGACAAAATGCAAAGGGAATATTACCTGAGAGAGCAAATCAAGGCGATACAAACAGAGCTCGGCGATAAGGAAGGCATAGCCGGGGAAGTGGATGAATACAGGGAACGGCTGGCAAATGCCGCGCTGCCTGAGGAGGCCGAGAAAAAAGTGCTCAAGGAGCTTGACCGGTTGATGAAAATGCCGTCCGGCTCGGCAGAAGGCTCAGTTATCCGGACTTATCTGGATTGGATATTTGATTTGCCCTGGAACAAAAAAACAGAAGAGGTTATCGATCTTGAAAAGGCGGAAGCCATTCTTGAAGAAGACCACTACGGGCTTTCAAAGGTCAAGGAAAGGATCATAGAGTACCTGGCGGTGCTTAAGCTGACAAACCATCTGAAAGGGCCGATATTATGCCTTGTGGGACCTCCCGGAGTGGGGAAGACTTCAATAGCCAAATCCATTGCAAGGGCGCTGAACAGAAACTATGTCAGAATGTCTCTCGGCGGTGTAAGAGATGAGGCGGAAATCAGAGGCCACAGACGCACGTATGTCGGGGCGATGCCCGGCAGGATTATTTCGGCGCTGAAGCAGGCGGGCTCCAGCAATCCGCTGATATTGCTGGACGAAATTGATAAAATGAGCAGCGATTTCAGGGGGGATCCTGCTTCGGCCATGCTGGAGGTACTGGATGCCGAACAGAATTTTGCCTTCAGGGATCACTATATGGAACTGCCGTTCAATCTTTCGGATGTACTGTTCCTTACTACGGCTAACACTCTGGACACAATTCCGAGGCCGCTTTTGGACCGTATGGAGGTTATTACCATATCGGGCTATACAGAGGAGGAAAAGGTACACATTGCACAGAAATACCTGCTGGGTAAGCAAATGGAGGCGCACGGGCTTCAAAGGAAGAATCTGAAGATGGGAGAGGAAGCCATTAGATGTGTTATTAATTATTACACAAGAGAAGCGGGCGTCAGAAATCTGGAAAGGGAGATTGCCTCCGTATGCAGGAAGGCTGCCAGAGCTCTTGTAACGAGCGGAAAGAAATCGGTCACCATTTCTCCGGCCAATCTGGAAAAATATCTGGGTACCAGAAGATTCCGCTATGACAAGGCAAATGAAAAGGATGAGGTGGGCCTTGCCACAGGGCTGGCATGGACACCTGTCGGAGGGGATACGCTGGTGATAGAAGTCACCCTCATGAATGGAAATGGTAAGCTGGAGCTTACAGGGCACCTGGGTGAAGTAATGAAGGAGTCCGCCAGAGCGGCGATCAGCTTCATACGGTCCAGGACAGAACAACTGGAAATCGACAAGGATTTCTACAATAAATATGATATCCACATTCATGTTCCCGAAGGCGCCATACCAAAAGACGGACCTTCTGCCGGTATCACTCTTGCAACGGCCATGGTTTCAGCACTGACCGGTCTTGCAGTGAAAAGAAACGTGGCGATGACGGGTGAGATTACGCTCCGCGGCAGAGTGCTTCCGATCGGAGGTTTGAAGGAAAAGGTTCTTGCGGCCCACAGGGCTGGTATTGATACGATTGTTGTACCGGTCGAGAACCGGAAGGATATCGACGATATACCGGATAATGTGAGAAGACAGCTCAAGTTTGTATTGGCCGCAGACATGGATACGGTCCTTAAAACGGCTCTTGTGGCAAAAAAACCGCAAAACAACCGCAGGGAAGCAGACGAGGAGAACGAGCAGCTGCTCCTGAATGAAGATAAAAGTGCCGTGGCTGAACAGGAACAAACGCATTAAAGCGGAAGAATAAAGGAATCAGAACTAAGGGACGGTTTTATTTATTTCTTAATAAAACCGTCCCAATTTTGTTTTTTTTTCCAATATGCTCTCAGCCTGGATGTTGAACTATGACGAATGCTATGGTAAAATTAATAAAAATACTACCTCTAAAAGGATATAAATGAAAATTGAGAGAGAAATTTGTAATGCTGAGGGTAGATAGGCAAATATTACCTGAAATTTTCATTCTGCTGGTTGCCGTCTTGCTGGTCGTACTTGCGCCCATTCTTGAAGCACCTTTTTCTCATGTCACCAATATTGCCGCCTTTTTGACCTGGCATAATCTATTTGAGCTTACCGGCATCATCGTATGCATTGCTATTTTTCTCGTTGCATTTTATGCATACAATCAGACAGGCCGCCTGAGAGCTATACTGGTCGGAAGCCTGCTTTTGGCAGCCGGTATCCTCGACCTGTTCCATACGCTGAGCTATAAAGGAATGCCGGCTTTTTTCGTGGAGAACCTGACTGCCAACAGGGCTACGACACTCTGGATCGCTGCCCGGTTGATATCTGCCGTGGGCTTTTTATTCGCAAGCCTGATGAATGCCGATGCCAAGTCTTCAGTCAGCAGGGTATACTTTACATCTGCCGCTTTGACTGTGGCAACTTCCATATTCGTAATAACTACCTATTTTCCGTCCTGGCTTCCCCCCATGTATGTGGAAGGCAGCGGTCTGACAGAAATTAAAAAGCTGCTTGAATACGTTATCATGGGGATGCTTATTATTGCATCCGTATCTTTTATAAGACAATATGTACATACTTCAGAAAAAATGACCTTTGCAATGGCAACATCGATGCTGCTGAGCGTGTTGAGTGAATATTGCTTTACCGTTTATACGGATGTGTATGGTATATACAACTACCAGGGGCATATCTGGAAATTCATCGCCTATTTCCTGCTTTTCCGTGTGGTCTTTGCCAAAAACGTACAGGCGCCTTATATCGCTCTGACGGCAGCCCAAAAGGAATTAAGGGAATATGCGGACAATCTTGACAAAATTGTAGAACATCGTACCGAGCAGTTAAAGACGATAAACGCAAGGCTAATGGAGGATCTTGAATACGCCCGGGATATACAGAAAGCCATGCTTCCCGTTTTCTTGCCCGATACGCCCCAAATAGGGTTCAGCGCGGTTTATTTGCCGGCTGAGAGGTTAAGCGGGGATTTCTATGATGTTTTCAAGCTGGATGACGATCACATGGGCTTCTATGTATGCGATGTATCTGGCCACGGTGTACCAGCCGCCATGCTGACTGTTTTTTTGAAGCAATGTGTCGACAGCGTTACAGGAGCGGACCGGCAAAAAGAGACCATCTCACCTCCTTCTGTTGTACTTCAGCATGCTTATGATGCATTTAACCATTCCAATTTTAAAGATGACGTCTATATTGTTCTGATCTACTGTATTTATAATATTCCGGAAAGGAAGCTCATCTGCAGCTCTGCGGGCATGAACAGGGCACCTATCCTGCTGAACGGGCAAGGGGAAGTCAGTGAGATCGATATCCAGGGATTCCCCATATGCAAGCTCAAGGATATTTGTACAGTAACGTATACTGAAATGGTCTTACCCGTAAAAAGCGGTGATAGACTATATCTGTACACGGACGGTCTGGTGGAAGCGCGCAATGTTGATAAACAGGAGTATTCTCCGGACAGGCTCAAGCGTATCATCTGTGAAAATGCAGGCCGGACTCTGGAAGAACAGTCAGCGGCTATTACGGAGGATCTGATTGATTTTTCGTCCGGTAAAAGCTTAAGAGACGATGTTACTTTACTGATAGTTGACATACGGTAATAAAAAATATCGAAATTGCAGGAATTATACAGTTTCGTATCGAATTATGTATATTGCCCGTAAAATACCGATACAGCCGTTGTGGCCGGCAACATCCATGAATTCTGAAACCTGAACTATGACGCAGGAGGTGCTCAATGCCCATATACCCAATCGCAGTCGCATGCACAATCGTTGTCAGTGCGGCCGTTTTACTGCTTGTTTTCAGCAGACTGAAGCTGCTGAACAGGAGGATCCTGCTTTCGGTGACATTATCTTCGATGATTTGCGCCATGGCACTTCCCGGGATCTTTTATGCAGTATCCGGCAGCCGGAATGGCACGGATGAGTTGTCCGCCATGCTTTTTGTTGCTGCCATAGCGGTAGCATTATATGTGACGCTTGCATTTATCCTCAGTGTGGTGGTATCGTACGTCATACCCGCCGCAGGTTCTCAAACGGCTGCTGCAGTTGAGTCTTCGACAGCGGAGGCTGCCTTAACGGATACCTCAATGAGCGGTGATAACTTGCTTGAACAAATCTATGACAATATGGTTAATGAAAAGGGTAAAGAAACCGCGAATAATGATGAAATCAGGCCTATGGATGAAAATTACTTAGAAATATCTGTTGACAGCAGTGAAAATATTGATAAAATGGGTATAGAAAATATCGTGCCGGATTCTGATATTCTAACAATTGAGGAATGTATCGAGGAAGCATTCAGGTATAAGATGCAGGGCGATGCTGAAGAAGCGATATTGTACTATATGTATGCACTCGATAAAGAACCCTGCAAAGAGCTTACCTTCTGGATCGTACTGGATATTTGCGTTATGTACAAAACCCTCGGACAGTATGAATTGGCATTTGATATACTCAACACCTATTATGATACTTTCGGGGACATCATGGAAGCTTCGGTTAAAGAAGAGATTGAAAGTAATTTGTTCAATATAAAAGCTTGACAGATAGTATGGTTTTGCACGAATCGAAGGGGGTATTTTTACAATGAAAAAGACTCAAAAAATACTTGGTTTACCTATAATAAGCATATCTGATGGGCTTGAGGTCGGTAAGGTAAAGAGTATTATTATCAATGCTGATAAAGGTGCCATTGACTATATTGTTGTGGATAGCGGCATACAAATATTCAGCGCCAGGGTCATACCCACGGAGGATGTGCTCGGTATCGGCGAATATGCATTGACGATAGAGAATGAAGGTGTGATTACCGATATCAGCAGGATTCCTGCGGCCATACAGCTCCTTCAGAACGATATCCGGGTAAAGGGCACCAAGGTACTGACCAAGAAAGGCAGATTGATTGGTGAAATCGGAGATATCTATATCGATGATAATGATAACTGCAAAATAACTGGCCTTGAATTCATAGCGGATATCACACAGAAAAAAATACGGCTCATTCCCCGTGATACAGTCATTACATTCGGCAAAAATCTGACGGTTGTGAAAGAAGATATTGAAAGTGCCTTGCTGGACACACCGGCTCAGTTGGATCCCGATACCACAACAGCCGATTTTGAAAAAAAAAATAACTCATATATAGATGAAATGGACAGGCTCGCCTTTTCCGACACAATAGCTGTTACAGCTGCGGCTGAAACAGTATATGCGGAAGTGGAGTCTGTAGATTCGTCTGAAACCGATGCTTCTTCTGCCGAAGCCGGAGACAATGCATCCATTCTTTTTGAGCAGAGACAGAGGCAGTATTTAAAAGGCAGATATGCCACAAAGACCATTGTTGACAATATGGGAAATGT
>JAEZMC010000404.1 GCA_023435805.1 Bacillota bacterium
CGTGATCAGGTCAGCGCCGATGTGTCCATAGCTGTACGCACCATGGTTGGCTCCCCAATTTGCCATAACGGAATATACATCCTTAAAGGCGCCTTTTCCGGTCAGTGTCGGTGCAAACCACGTCGTCGGCCACGTCGGATCAGTCCTATTATCCAGGACATCATGCACATCGCCCGAAAGCTCCGCTGTATATCCCTCAGCCAGCTGCAGCACCGGTCCCAAGCCCTTTACAAGGTTGATCCTGGACAGGGTGACAGGCATACCGCCTTTTGTCAAAAAGTCGGAGGAGAAACCGCCGCCTCTGAAGTAACCCAGATTTGCCGGCCTCCAGGAGGTGGCGTCAAGACATTTGCCAGCCTCTTCAGGCGTGATTTCCCAGAAAGGCTTAATAGCAGGTTTGCCGTCTATGCTCTGTTCACCGGAGCCATCCAGCGCTGCGGCACCTGAATTGATCAGGTGGATGAGCCCGTTGGCGGCGATACCGGTAGGAGCTTTGCCGGTAACACGCTTGATTGCATCAGGACTCCAGTAAGTTCTGACATCTGCAAATACCTGTGCCGTATTGGTAAGCAGGTGGCCGAAAAGCATGGCAACGCCGTTCAGGCTGTCATTTTCCGTTGCCACGATGTAGGGCTGGCGTATTCCGTTCCAGTCAAAGGACGAATTAAGCATTGCCTCCATGAAGTCACCATTGGGGAAATGGTCATTCCAATGACGCTGTCCCTGAAAACCGGAAACAATCGCGTTATGTCCCAGCGCTTCCTCTTCAAAACCCAGTTCGGCCAGCCGCGGATTGCCCGTCATCAGATCTCTTGCGATCATCGCCATTTTTACAATCGTTTCCCACTGTCTATCTTTGTCCTGCCTGCCGGATTGCAGTTCGGCCGGGTTGTTGTCGGGACCTTCGATACAGTTTTCCTTTGTCCACTTCAACGCTCTTTCAAATTCGGCTTTGTCATAGATACCCTCTTCCAGCCTGCGGGTAAATTCTGACATGTCCACATATTCGTTTCTCATACCGAGGTATTTCTGGAAGAAGTCTTCATTGACTATGGAACCTGCAATACCCATCGATACGGACCCCATTGAAAGATAGGACTTTCCGCGCATTGTCGCTGCAGCCAGGCCTGCCTTTACAAATTGGAGTATCTTTCCCCTGACGTCGGCGGGTATATCAGTGGTTCCGGCATCCTGAACGTCCTTGCCATATATTCCGAATGCGGGCAACCCCTTCTGATTGTGTGCAGCAAGTACGGCCGCCAGGTAAACTGCTCCCGGCCGCTCGGTTCCGTTAAAGCCCCATACCGCCTTCGGCGTAAGCGGGTCCATGTCCATCGTCTCGGAGCCGTAGCACCAGCAGGGTGAAACCGTCAATGAAACACCGACGCCTTCCCTCGCAAATTTTTCAGCACACATTGCAGATTCGGCTACGCCGCCTATACAGGTATCCGCGATGACGCATTCCACCGGAGAGCCGTCCGGATGCTTCAGGTTTTCGGATATAAGACGTGCCGCAGCCTTAGCCATGTTCATCGTCTGTTCCTCAAGTGATTCACGGACCCCTCTTCGTCTGCCGTCAATAGCAGGGCGGATTCCAACCCTGGGTAGCGCTCCGAGCCTTTTCCGGCCTTCCTCGTTCACTTTCAAGCTTTTCAGGTCTGCCATAAAATATCCTCCTTTGTGAGGCAATATTGCCTCGTATTTTTGATATGCTGGAATGCAATCGTTTGCATTTTATGAAATAACCGTCTTTGAACACACTTCGATTTATACGCACAACTTTTTTATTGTACCCGTCAGTGGCCTTGTTTAATCAATCAGCAGACTGGTTTTTAACCTTACAATCTGCGGAAAGGCAAGCTGCCGCCCCTCGATCCGGGTAAGCAGGATCTGGGCCGCTCTGCTGCCTATCTCCGTCATGGGCTGGGCTATTCTCACACAGCTGAGCCCCAAAATCCCTGAGAACTCGAGGTTATCAAATGCAGCAATGGATACCGCTGGTTCATTTTGGCCCCTATGTTCCAGCAGGTATTTCATCGCGCCGATATGCATGTAATAATTAGAAATAAAAACATAATGTGGTGGTTCCTCAAGCTCCATCAGTTCGCTCATCATGCGATAACCGCTTTCTACGTGGTAGTTGCCGAACCGGATGATATTTTCTTCAATCGGAATGCAATAATCCGTCAAAGCGCGGCGATAGCCTTCAAAGCGTTCTTCTGCGGAAGTTAGCCTGACGTCTCCTCCGATGAACCCAATGCGCCTGTTTCCTCTGTTTATGAGATACTCCACCGCAGAATAGCTTCCATTGATGTTGTCGACCAGCACCGCATCTGCTTCAAAATGCTCCACAAGCCTGTCCACCAGAACCACCGGCATCCCCGCCGCGGTCAGTTGCCCATAGTGCGCGCCCTCTGCAGTCGCCGGTATGATAATGACGCCGTCGACACACTTCTGGCAAAGCAGGCTGATACGATCCTTTTCCTCTTCAACGCTTTCATTTGAATTGCAAATGATGATGTTATAGCCGTGCTTTCTGAATTCATCCTCTGCGCCTTTTGCTATGCTCATGAAAACATCGTTGGACAGCTCGGGCGAAATAAAACCTACCGTCAGTGTTTTGTTCGTTTTCAGGCTCCGGGCGATATTGTTCACCTGATAGCCCAGTTCCTTCATGCTTGATAGTACTCTATCCCTCGTTGCTGCGCTGATGCGCCGGTCACCGTTCACCACCCGCGATACGGTCGATGCGGAAACACCTGCTTCTCGCGCCACGTCCTTCACAGTTATTGCCATTTCCATCCCCTGTTTCTAATGCACACGTTTGCATTAATATAATATTCTACATGGGCAGAAAAAATCCTTCTTTAAATAATTAACATTTTTGACGCTAAAACATTATTTATCCTGTATGCGGCATCTTAGCCAAAATTAAAAGCAGCCGGCTTCCTGCGGCTGCTTTTGTGCCTTCTGTGCCTGCGCCTGCTATACTACTTCCTCCAGTTCATACTGCTGTGTACCGAGGCCTCTTTTTTCGAGCTCGTTGAGCTGTACATAAGGATTCTTGCCGTGCAGCCGTTCAAAGAGATGTCCGCTTTCACCGAGCTCTGTCCCCTGCGGTACCCCTGCCATGATCAGGTTTTCTACCTTGATGGCGTCAATACAGGCCCTTTCTATGGCGACAATGTCCTGTGA
>JAEZMC010000127.1 GCA_023435805.1 Bacillota bacterium
CTGCCCAAACTTAACTGTAGGACCTGCCCGAGGCCGCCCCAGCTTCATGCCCAAATAAAAGCCCGCAAAGTGTGACTAAAGCATGTTAAAATACTGCAAAAAAAGGTGTATTTTCTGTAAAGCCAGATGTGAAGAACGGTATTATAATATTTAATACAGTATTTTTTTTAAGCACATACACAAATTAAATATAGTAGCCTAAATATGCGAACAAAGGATTGATCTGATGAAAACAGCGATTATTCATGCACAGCTTCTCACACCATACAGAACCGTCCCAAATGGAGGGCTTCTGATTGAAAATGGCATCATAACCCGGATATTCCAAGGTGATGTTCCGGAACCGGTCGATGAAATCATTGATGCTAAAGGTAATTATGCAAGTCCCGGTTTTATCGATATTCACACCCACGGCGGCGGCGGACATGATTTCATGGACGGCACGGCCGAGGCTATTATAGCGGCTGCGAAAGCGCATATGGAACATGGAACCACATCGGTCCTTACCACTACATTAACCAGCACGGATGAGGAATTATTCGAGCTGTTCTCCAATTTTAAAGCTGCAAAGAGAACGATTCAGGACGGTCCGAATCTGTTGGGCTTGCATCTGGAGGGACCCTATTTCTCCATGGAACAGAAGGGAGCCCAGGATCCCCGCTTTATCAAGACCCCGGATCCAGAGCATTACATGAAGTTCCTCGATGCCAGCGATGACATTGTACGCGTCTCGGCCGCACCGGAAATACCGGGCGCTCTGGAATTCGGAAGAGAGCTGTCCCGCAGGGGAATTCTTGCATCCATTGCCCATTCCGATGCCGTCTACAGCCAGGTCGTTGAGGCATTCGAGAACGGCTATACCCATGTAACCCATCTGTATTCCGGCATGTCCATGCTCCGCAGGATTAATGCGTACCGTTACCTGGGCGTGGTGGAAAGCGCATATATGTTGGATGAAATGACCGTGGAGATCATAGCGGACGGAAAGCACCTCCCCCCTGAGCTGCTGCGCCTGATCATGCGCTCCAAGCCCATTGACAAAATCTGCCTTGTTACCGATTCCATGCGCGGCGCCGGAATGCCTGAAGGATCCCACGCACTGTTGGGAAGCCTGAAGAACGGCCAGGACGCCATCATCGACGACGGCGTAGCCAAGCTGCCCGACTTCTCGGCATTTGCAGGAAGCGTATGCACAGCCGACCGCTGTATCCATACCATGTACAAGCTGGCTGGTGTACCGCTGATTGATGCTGTTCAAATGATTACGGCCAACCCGGCTCGTATAATTGGCGTAAACAAGCACAAGGGCATATTGGCCCCTGGAATGGATGCGGATATCTGTATTTTTGATGACAACATAACGATTAAAACCGTTATGGTTAACGGAAAGGTTACCGTCTCCAAATAGTGCGTGTATAAACTCTTGGTACTAAAAGAACAGCTCACACTCTTGATCTGTTCTTTTTTTACCTATAGCCGTTCCACAAATTTCCATGTAACAAGCCAAACGATCATCTTGAATTAAATAGGTATTATGATATAATAATCATATGATTAAACAAGGTATTAAGTATTACATCCTAAACAACTCAAGCGCTTTGTGTTGAACATTTTAGTTTTGAATATGATTATTAGTATTTCTACAAAGGAGTAATGATATGTATTATCCAGTAGAAGTATCCAGTTTGAAGAATCAGTGCTTTTCCAGGGAATATAACAGCTCGTCTGTTGATCGCGACAAATATCACCTGCTTTATATTACCAAGGGTGAAGCCGATATCGTATACGATGGCGTTGAGAATACCATCCAGGCGCAGCAGCTATTCATTATTCATCCGGACAAGTGTTTTTCTATCTATCCCAAAAACAAGGTAAGAAATATCTGGATCGAATTTAATGTTTTGAACCTGAATCTGAAGAACCGGTTGCTCGCCTGTCCCAACAAGCCTGCAATCGATGTTTCTCTTATTCATCCCATTATTATGAATATGATCAATGACGCCACGGTTAAGCGCAATCTATACAAGGATATCATCAATGTTGCGATGTCTGGTATTCTTCTGCTGATTCTGTCATCCAACACCGACAGCAAAAAGGAAACCTCCTGCGGAACACTAGCCCCTATCTATCACTACAACAAGGGTAGTCTGGACACCGTGCTGAACTACATTGAGCTTCACTATGCACAGACCATTTCCCTTAAAACACTGTCCTCCCTTATCAATGTTTCACCGGAACATCTGTGCACCATATTTAAAGCGCAGCTTGGCGTCTCGCCGATTCAGTATATTAACAATGTCCGTATCACGAAAGCAAAGGAATTGATGTTCTGCAGCGATCTTAATATTACTGAAATAGCACAGAATGTGGGTTTCAACACCGTACACTATTTCTGCCGGTTTTTCAAGGAAAAGGAACATATATCACCGCTGCAGTTCCGTTCCAGCATGAGCAGCAATATCATTCTGAAACGGGATGTGGCAAACGAATCAAAAATTGCCATGCAAAGCTGACAGATCTTCATATTCACCCCTTCTGAAGACGCCAGCACATAAAACTCCATACTCTTAACAGCTGAAGGAGACTTATTCATGAGAATAACATTGCCTTATGGAAACCAGAATGCAAGCTTTGAAGTAGAAGAACGTTATTTTGCCGGAATGTATGATCCCGTTCCAACAGACCCCTGTGCGGATTATGAGTCCGAGATACTCCACGCACTCGAGCATCCCATCGGAACGCCGGGTCTGGAGAATATCCTTGACCGCAGCGACCGTGTGAACATCATTATTGACGACATGTCACGTCCCACCCCCGTAGATAAAATACTGCCCGTACTTCTTCGGAAAATACGGGAAATCGGTATTGCACGGGAAAACATCCGTATTGTCACAGCTCTCGGCAGCCATCGTCCCATGACGGAGGATGAACTGAGAAACCGTGTAGGCGCATCTGTCTATTCAGAGTATGAGGTCGCCAATTCAGAATTCAAGGACCCGGATAAGCTGGTTGAGGTAGGCATGACACCGGAGGGCGTCCGGATTTTGGCCTCAAAGGTGGTTATGGACGGCGACAGGCGTATCGGCATCGGGAATCTGGTCCCCCATCCGGTAATGGGCTGGGGCGGCGGCGGAAAAATACTCTACCCGGGCGTAACCAATGAGGAAATTGTCTCCTACTTTCATCTGAAAGCCAGCCTGTATGACCAAAATATGTTCGGTATGACTACCACACCTATCCGCGAGATGATGGAAAGCTGGGTGGATACCATTGGTCTGGATTTTATTGTCAATACGATTCTGACACCGGATCTGAAGCTGTACAAAGCCGTCGCCGGGCATTATGTCCAAGCCTATCGTGCCGGCGTGGAAATGGGTAAAAGGGTCATGGGCTATCCTGTAAAGGAAAAGGTGGATGTTGTTGTTGTCAGTTCCCATCCTGCAGATCAGGATTTCTGGCAGTCACCCAAGGCAATCTATGCCTCGGAGGAGGCATTAAAGGGCAGCCGCGGCGGTACTATAATCCTGGTCAGCCCAAATTACGAGGGCATCGGTAATCACACCGAGTTCCCATATTATATGGGCAGAGATGACGGTGATACGGTTGTTTCCAACATAATAAAAGGTGATAAACCGGACGGAGATCCCCTGGCCATTGCCATCGGCAACAGCATGTCCAAGATGCGCCGCAGAAGAAAGCTGGTCGTGGTCAGTGACGGCGTAACGGCTGATGAAATGGCGCGCTGCGGCTGTATTCACTATCCGCTGTCCATGCTGCAGAAGGCTGTGGACGATGCCATATCGGAATACGATAACGTTCGTCTATGTGCCATTCGCAATGGTGCGGAAACCTATCTGTATGAATAACACGAAATAGAAAAGGAAAAGCGACAGGTTTGGCGGCCTGCCGCTTTTTTATTCATTTAAATGTATTTTCTGGAGTGAGATATATTTCCCGGAGATTTTCCGGAGCTAGATGTACTTCCCGGAGTCCTTGTCCAGATAAAGCTTTGCTGCAGGATGCGTACGCAGTATCGATGCCGGACAGGCTGTCGTGATCGGACCGTAAACCGTATCCCTGACAGCATTTGCTTTCGTTGCAGCCGGCGCCATACAGAATAAATGCCCCGCCTTCATCATGCATGGGATAGTGACCGTTAATGCATGCGTCGGAACCTCATTCAGCTCTGCAAAGCACCCGTCATTCACCTGCTGTACACGGCAGCGCTCCTCCAGCTCCACTACCTTTACAAAAACAGGGTCATTAAAGTCTGCTACCGGCGGATCGTTAAAAGCTATATGGCCGTTTTCACCGATTCCCATGAACACCACATCCAGCGTATTTTCGGCAAGAAGTCCGGCATAACGCAAAGCTTCACTGTCCGGATCCGGATTGTTCCCGTTTAATAAATGCACACTCCTGAAGGGAAGCTTGTCAAAGATGGCACGCTTGAGAAAATTTCTGAATCCGGCCGGATGTGAGCTGTCAAGACCAATATATTCATCCATATGGAACGCATTGACACGACTCCAATCAATTTCCCGGTTTTCAACCAGGCTGGCCAGAAATTCATTCTGGGATGGCGCCGCAGCAAACAGAACATTGATGGCCTCCTTCTCCTGCAGAAGCTTGACCAGACATTCAGTCGCCTCTTTCGCAGCGACCGCACCCATTTCATTGCGGCTTTCAAATACTCGTACAGATAACCTTTCAGCAGTAAATTCTTTTATGGTTGACATACGTTACTCCTTATGGCTTGATTATTTACCTACCCTGATATTTTGGGTTTATTCTTTCCCACCTGTTCAACTTACTATAAGTATAGTTGTTCATGCGGAGTTTGTCTTTGCATATTCTTCATTATATTTTGCACTATTTCAAAAGTCATCCGCCAGGCACATATGCTTATTTACACCTGTTTCATCCTATATTTCCTGTCATTAGAATTGTGCAAAAAAATGCATAAAATCTGCAAAGACTTGTAAAACTTTATATGTTATTATTTTTTTGCAAATTGTATTATACCAAAATGGCAGTGTCAAAAAATTAACGAAGCAATCTCCACGCTGCAACCATTTGAAAAGGGGCTCGTCGTAAGGGCCATCAACCCTTGAAAAGGGTTCAGCGCAGACTGAAGTTTATCATGGCACTACCTATTTCTAAAGGAGAAATCATTATGAGAGTAGGATTTATCGGATTGGGTCGCATGGGCGGCGGTGTATGTTCCAACATCATCAAGAACGGCTATGATGTAACAGTATATGATGCATACGAAAGCGCACTCAAAAATTTCGAAGGCCGCGCAAAGCTAGCTAAAAACGCTGAAGAAACATTTTCGGAAACTGATGTTACACTTCTCTCTCTTCCCGGTTATCCCGAAGTGGAGGCTATTACCGAAAAATTCCTCGGGCTGGGTGTCAAGGGTAAGGGTGTTATCGATCTCAGCACCAGCTATCCCACCTCCAGCAAAATGATTCACGAGCGTTTCAAGAAGGCAGGGGGATACTATCTGGATGCTCCCCTGACCGGTAGTCCCGTACATGCGGCAGAGGGTACACTGGTGGTCAATGTTGGTGGCGATGAAGCCGACTATGAACGATATAAGGAATTGATCGGAGCGTTTTCCAAGGCTTCCAACTATATTGGCGGACCGGGTGCCGGCAATATAGCCAAGCTGTGCAACAACTACCTGGCCATTATGTATATCGGACTTTATGGGGAAATTTTCCCGCTTGCCGAAAAATTAGGCTATGATGTGAAAAAGCTGTATGAAATCATCATGGATAGCGGCGTAAACTGCCCCACCTACCGTGGACATATACCGAAGATGTGCATCGACAAGACATTCACCCCCGGTTTTGCACTGGATTATTGCCTGAAGGACCTTTCCTATGTCAAAAAGCTGTTTGATGAACTGAAGGCTCCGAGCTTCCTGCTCGATGGCGGATTAAACGCCTTTAAGCTGGCGCATGCAATGGGTCTGGGAACAGGTGATTCCACCGGCGTGGCAAAGGTTACGTACAAAAACTTGGGAATGGACATTTGACTTCTGCAAGGAGATGCATGAATGGAAAAGGTAAAAATACGTCAATTGCTCGGTTTTTATGAAAATGAACTGACCAACAATATTCTATCCTACTGGATTCCAAGATGTCTTGACAAGAAGAACGGCGGCTACTTCAACTGTTTTGACAATGCCGGTGAAAAACTGGTCAGCCGCGACAAATATACCTGGAGCCAGGGACGTTTTGTATGGATGTGGGCTAAGCTTTCCATGATGGATTGCGGCACATTCACGCTGGAGCAACGCGCTGAATTTCTTAGGTTGGCGAGAAGCGGCCGTGACTTTTTAATGAAGCACTGCCTCATTGGAAAAGATGACTGGCGTTGTGTGTTTTTAATGGATGAAGCCGGTACTCCCAAAAAGGTGGACGGTTGGGATCAGCTTGATATGAGCATTTATGCGGACTGCTTTGTCATCGCCGGTCTGGGTAAATATGCCGAGGCGGCGTACGACCGGGAAGCTTATGATTTCGCCAAAAAATTGTACCTGTCCTGTCTGGACAGGGTTCGCAGCAAGAGCTTCAATACGCTTCCCTATCCGTTGTCACCACGTTTTCGCGCCCATGGCATACCGATGATTTTTTCCAATGTCACACGTGAGCTATACGGTGCCGCCGAAAAAATGGACAGTGCATTTCTGAGCGAACTGCGCCTAAATCTGGACGGCTTTACCACGGATATACTGGACAATTTTGTCGATGAGAATAATGTGATGCATGAAATTATTCTGTCGGAGAACAACCAATTCTTCCCACAGCTGCTGGGTCAGCATAGTAATCCCGGACATACGATTGAAGACATGTGGTTCATGGTGGATGCGGCCGATATCCTGCAAAAACACGATCGTATCCCGAAAATAGCCGCCATTGCCAGGAAAGCGATGGAAATCGGCTGGGATCCGGAATTCGGCGGCTTGCTCCATTACTGCGGCTTGAACGGGGGGGAGCCCACGGGCGACCTCACCGGTGTGAAGGATGAGCCAATGATGAAGCAGGTGCTGAGCGGCTGGGCGGATAAGCTTTGGTGGATCCATTCCGAAGCTTTGTATACTTCCCTGCTCTGTTACGAGCGTACCGGGGATGAAAGCTTCCTCGACTGGCATGATAAAGTCTTTGATTATACCTTTGACACCTTCCCCAACCCCAACCGGGAAGTGCGTGAATGGATACAGATCATCATGCGTGATGGCACTCCGCAGAACAAGGTGGTTGCGTTGCCTGTCAAGGACCCTTACCACATCACACGGAATTTGATTTTGATTATTGAACTGCTTTACAAGATGCTGAAGAAATAGAGGAGGTGTACAAG
>JAEZMC010000076.1 GCA_023435805.1 Bacillota bacterium
AAAAAAACGGGCAATTGGCGGACATAAAAGGGAGAATCGTTTTATCCAATATGCAGGAACTGATGAAATCCTATAAAAAACAGGAGTAATAAGCTTTTCACGTTTATGACGTATTGCCTGTTAAAAACTCCTCCCGTGCAGCTTTAACGGAAGGAGTTTTTAACGGATGCATATTGCAGGTGATTATTCCACCGGATATTTCAATCCCCATTGTGATCGGAGATGATCCATTATTTTCATCAGCTGTACCGTCTCATTCAACGGCATGACAGCACTTTCCTTCCTACCTTCCGCAAAGCATGTCGTTGCTTCCTGTGCCTGGTAAAAAAAGCCGTTAGGGGTACACGGCAATTCGTATTTTTCACTTTTGCCGTCTTTAACAAGTTCAAAAGAACTTGCCCCTGTAAATTCCGGAATCATGATATAACCCTCTGTGCCCAAAATATATGCAAAATTCGGAATATAGGTTCTGACAGCTGCCGACATTACGGCAATCCTGCCGCCTTTATACGAAAGCGTGAATGCGCACTGCTCATCGACGCCCGTTGCTCCAATGCAGGCCGCGCTTGTTACTTTCTCAGGCACTGCTCCAAGCACCATCGCTGCAAACGAAAGCGGATAAATACCGATATCCAGCAACGCTCCGCCGCCCAGCACCGGATTGAGCTGCCTTCTCTCCGGGTCGCCGGCTCCACGGAAGCCATAGTCAGCCTTAACCATCCGAACCTCACCAATAGCATTGGCAGCAAGCAGCTCTCTGACTTTTGTCATTACAGGAAGATACCGCGTCCACATGGCCTCCATCAAAAAAACGCCCTTTCTGCGCGCCGTGTCGACCAGGATCTGCGCCTGTTCCGCATTAATGGTGAAGGGTTTTTCCATCAATACGCCCTTTCCGGCCTCCAGACATAACATTGCACATTCAAAATGAGCCTGGTTGGTTGTGGCAATGTAAACGAGATCCATTTCCGTATCCTGTACAAACTCCCGGTAGTTTCCGTAGACACGTTTCGCCTTATACATATCCGCGAAAACCTCAGCTCTCCCCAGATCCCTTGAACCAACGGCCAAAAGCTCTGCTCCCTCCACGTGCTGTAACGCCTGCACAAATCTGTGGGCTATTTTCCCTGGCCCCATGATGCCCCATTTGATATTACCCATAAGTATTACCTCCCGTTTTTAGTCATAGAAAATGGATCGTCCCGGTCTATCAGCCGAAAAACTCCATTTCAAGCATGGCACATATGGCATGATACACCGGTAGATGGTATTCCTGTATTTTGTACGTTTCTGCAGCCGGAACGCAAATCGTGACGTCGCATAAGCCGGCCATGGCACCGCCGGCCGAGCCCGTCAGGCCGATAGACCTCATACCGGTAATTTTTGCAACCTTTAATGCATTGAGCACATTTGGCGAATTTCCCGACGTACTTAATCCAATCAGAACATCCCCTACTTTTGCATACCCGAAAACCTGCTGGGCAAACACCAAATCTGCAGCAATATCATTAATATAGGCCGATGCAATGGCTGACTGGCTGACCAGTGAAATGGCGGGCAGCGCTCCCTGCAAATGATCGGCCAGGTATTCGCCTTCGGATGGAAACGCTTCCCTCAGCTTGTCCCAGATTTCATTGCCGACCTTGCGTTTCAGCAGGAAGCCCTTCATCAGCTCCCCTACAATATGTTCCGAATCGGCTGCACTTCCCCCGTTTCCGCATATGAGCACCTTTCCTCCGTTTTCGTAACATTGCTTCAGCAAATCAAACGCCTTCTCCAGGTCGTTTCTGCAGCCAGCCAGCTCCGTATGCCTGGCCAGCAGGTTGTCCAATATGTCAGCCACACCCTTTTTCATTTCGACGCCCCTCCTTATCCACTTCATAGAATGCTACTGCAAGTGCCGCGTAATCTCCTGTCTTTTCCCCCAGTGCAGCCGGTGCAATTCTGCACACCCTCCTGGCATGGGTGAGGCTTTCTTTTTCAATTACTTCCATGGCCGCGCCGCGGAGCAGCTCTTCACTTCTTGCATAAATACTTCCGATGACAATCATTTCAGGGTTCAACGTATCGATCAGAATGGACAAGGCCATGCCAAGATACCTTCCACAGATCCTGTATATTTCCTTCGCCAGTTCATCGCCAGCTTCCGCCGCATCCCCTACAATTTTGGCATTCAACCCCTCCAGATTCTTCAAGCCGTCGCAAAAAGAGACTTTTTGGCCCATCTGGATTTTTTCCAGCACCTTCATCCTTGCCAGCTGTGCTATCCCACCTCCGCTGCAGAAGCCTTCGAAGGAACCGGCTTTACCAAACCCGACAGGCCCCTGTTCAGATAATCTGATATGCCCAACCTCGCCGGCCATACCGTTTGTACCGCTGTAGAGCCTGCCGTCAAGAATCAGCCCCGCTCCCATGCCTGTACCGAAGGTGAGGAATATCACGTTGCTCAGGCCCTTCGCGGCACCGAACTTCCATTCTGCCAGCGCACATGCGTTTGCATCATTCTGGAGCACCGCACGTACGCCGTATCTTTCCATGAAAAGCTTTGTGATGGGAATGTTATCCCAGCCGAACAGGTTCGGCGGGGACAAAACGACACCTGTGTTGCTGTCAAGCGGGCCTCCGCAGCTTATACCAATACATTCCAGATCCAAAGCTGCGATGCTGTTCCTGTCCATCAGCAAATCCGTATTTTTAAACAACTGCTCCAGCGTGAATTGTACGCCTCTATCGGTTTCCGAAGGAAACCGGACTTTGTCGAGGATCTCAATTCCGCCGCCGTCCGAAGCTGTGCACCGGCCTAGTGAAACAGCACATTTCGTTCCCCCGATATCCACACCCAGTAAATACCTCATGACACCACCCTCTGCACTTAATGACCAGCCGCCATATGCCTTTCTGCCGTAAAAGCCGGTATAACGACTCCGGCGGCAAGTTATCATTCATATGTTTGTTAACTGGTTTAATTATATAATCGCAGTTCATCTATTGTCAATTACTTTAACAATATAGTCCTTGCTGTATTACCGGGCAAGTTCAGGGAAAAACCAGTCAGGTCAGTAGATGGGGTGCGCGTTGATGTCCTCTCTGAAATACTTTTCAAGGACGATGGCCGCCGATGAGATGATATCGGCATCCTTTTCGATTGAGGAACACATGATGGGCAGCTTTCGTATCGCCCTGTTGATGGCGGTGCTTTCAACGTTTCTGCGTATGCAGTCCAGCAGCAGTTCAGGCTTGTATTGAACATCTCCGGTCAGGATAACCGCTTCCAGTTCCAATATGTTCATGGCATTGACAATCCCCGCAGACAGATAACGCGCTTCTTTCTCAACAGCCTCCCTGCAGATGCCGTCACCGTTCAGCGCCCTGTCGATCAATTCACCCCATGAAGTGACCGATTCATCGGTTCTCCTGACACTTTCGAGGAGCGAGGGTATGGAGGCATATACTTCCAGGCAGCCCTTGTTTCCACAGCTGCACGGCTTGCCGTTGATATCGATGGAAGTGTGTCCGAGCTCACTGCCGAATCCGCCGACGCCGCGATATAAATGGTCATTCATGATAAGACCGGTACCGATTCCGGTGTCCACGACCAAAAGCATAAAGCTTCCGAACGTCAATCCCCGGCCGTAGTTTTTCTCCGCCAGTGCCAGCGAAGCTGAATTGTTATCCAGAAATACATTGAAAGGAAAATGTTTTTTGAATTCCCCGACAATATTCACACCATGCCACCGGTTAAAGTTGGGGGGCGTCAGGATCGTTCCGGTATAAATGTCCACAGGTCCCGGCGTGTTGATGCCGATGCCGGAAATCCTTTCATACGGGAGCGAGGATTCCTCTATCATCACCTTAATCTGGGCAATGATCACGTCGATACTCCCGAAGGCATCCAAAGAAGAGCTGATTTGAACTTTGCGCTTGTCGATCAGCTCCCCTTTGATATTCATCATTCCTATATGGCAGTCGTACCTTGTAATAGATACTCCGACTGCATAAAGACTGTGCGGGTCCAGGTCAAGCAGCATCGGCTTCCTTCCGAAATCTGCCTCTGCTGTTCCAATTTCAATCAGGCTTCCATCCTTGATCAGCTCATCAACGATCAGCGTTACCGCCGCGCGCGTCAAACCTGTCATTCTGGCCAGTTCAGCCCTGGATACCGTTTTTTTTCTGATGATGTTCAATATCAGCCTTCTGTTGCTTAATTTCATGAAGGCGGAATTGGTCGCATTATTTTTCATAAAGTATCATTTCTTCCTATCAACTGTTTGTCAACCGATTTAATCTTATTGCCTTCGCGGTGTTCTGTCAATAATAATCTCAGAAGCGTTGAATCTCCTTGTTTTGGAATGAGGCCCACTGTTTCAGGCGAAAAATTAAATTATGAAAAATGAATGCCGGTCAGACGCGGACTGTGCGCCTGCTTTTAATGGGTCTGTCCGTCCGTCATCATATGCAGCATGGTTTTCAGGTGGTCATGATCACGCGAAAGAACATTTTTAACCAGTTCCCTGCTTGTTTCATCCAGGTCTCCGTTGACAATTTCTTCTGCCGCCGCAATACCTTTATCCTCCCCGTCGTAGGCTCTTTTCAGTATATCCTCCGAGCTTTTGCCGCTTGTCTCCATTCCAAGCATCATGCCTGCAAATACACCTGAAACACCCGTCCCATGCTGTGGCACCGCTCCAAGATCCTGTATCCTCTCAGCCAGCCATGCGGCATTCTCCTTATGGTTCTTTTGGATTTGCTGAAAGCTGTCCCTGATCCTTTCATCATCCACTTCCGCTATAAATTTCTCATATGACTCGGCAGCCATTTGTTCACCTTTTAAAACCGTATTCAATTCCTTTGCCACATCGTTTTTATCCATACCATCCTCCTGTTATTACAAAAATTCATTCATAGTATGCCCACAATCCAGCAAATCATAAACACGACGGAATTACATGGAACAGCAAAAAGCCGGTTCTTCTGCCAATCGGCGGAAGCCGGCTTTTTCTTTATGCCAGGTATTGCATCAGCCCGTTATCCGGTATACTTTTTTAAAAACTCGGGCAGTTCTTCATCCAGGCCGTTGATCGTGATGTGGAAGGTTGTATCACCTTTTTCCGCCACAGCCTGCAGATTTTTAAAGAAAGGCTCCAGCTCGCCTGCTTTTTGCTTTGTAATGTAATTCAGACCATCGATAAAAATCCCCTCGATATCATAATTCTGTGACAATATTCCGCAGAGGAACCCAAAAAAGCCTTCACTGCCCAGGAACGGATAATCCTTCACATTTACAAAGCGGATCTCGTGCTTCAAATCATACATTAACTGAGTACTGTCATCGATGAAGACAACAGTTCCCTTCCCCTGCTGTACCAGCCTGTTGGCGGAATCAATCAGTATCTTGGTCTTGCCGGCACCCTTTTGTCCATATATGACTTTTATCATAGCAAATCATCCCTTTCCCCTTTTTAATCGTGTTGCCCTTACGCAAACGGAAATGAATATGCATATTACTTATACAATATTATAAGTATCCCGGTATTTCAAGAAGTTTTAGAACATTTCTCCGATCGGAACGGCAAAAAATGAAAACTGCCAGCTTTTACCCGACAGTTTTCGCCATGAATGCTTGCTTATAGTATTATTGGTTTACCAGCTTCTGCGCTTGCCGACCTCTTGCCTCGCATGCCGGCAGCCCCGTCTCCGGCACACCTCCCACATACCTGCTACTTATACTTCTCGTAAATCCTGACCCCCATGGCCAGCGACTGCTCGCGGGTGGCGGTGGCGTATCCTGCCGCCTTCTGTGCGTTGGTGGTGGCTTTGGGCATGAATTTTCCATCGGCCCCTTTAATGACTTCAATTTTGCTTATAAATTTTGCATGCTCCAACGCCCAGGAAGAAATGTCCTTCTGATCGGAAAAAGTCGGCGCCCCGGTTGTGGAAAAGTCCCCGTCCGGCACCATCACCCGTATGGCACGGCTGAGCATGGTCGCGATCTGCTCGCGGTTAATCAGCTCTTTGGGGGCAAAGCTGGTAGGAGAGACACCTGTAGTGATACCCAGCGCATACGCCTTGAGCGTGTCCTGGTCCTTCGTGTCCGTGAACGGATTCGGGTCGGCTGCCACGGCCTTTTTGCCGGTGGTCTTTTCATACAGCAGCACAGCCATCGCAGCAAATTCTTCGCGGGTGATGGGCTTTGTCAGATCTGCTCCCTTTAGCATATCGGGGATGAGGCCATAGTCATCCGCTTTTTTCAGTTCTCCCGCTGCCCATTTGGAAGCGGCGCTCCAGGCGGGCATACCGTAAGACAGCGTATTGGAATACGGGCTGTACAGCCAGTTCATCGAGGTAGCTCCGGATTGCTTGTAGGCTCTCTCGTCGACCTTATACCGCACCTTTACTTCATAGGCGGCCGCTGCAAAATCCATGACGTTGATCCCTTTGTAATAGGAGCTGACATCCAGCCGGAGCGCTTCATTGCTGAAAGCTGCATCTCCAATCATTTTAAACTCCGTATCACCGTCCTTGCGCATCCATATCTCTGTCTTCATGCTGCTATTTGCGGCTGCGTTTAACTTTTGCGTATCGGCCGGGTGCCTGCCCATATCGATCCAGATATAAGGCTTCTTGTCTTTTGCATCCTGCTCAAGTCTGGAAGACACCAATATCGGCGCATAGGTATTCAGGATCTTCTTGTAATCCATCTTGATATTGTCGGACAAAACAAATTCCTGAGACCAACCGGAAAACAAAAGGCTTTTGATCCCCTTGCCGCTGAAGTCAACGGCAAAACGGGCTCTGAATGTGATAGCGTGACTTTTGTACCAGTCCCAGCTTTTAAATCCGTCACGTGGAGGTGCATTTTTCTCATCCGGGAACATGCTGGGGAACAATATCCTTTCTGCGCCCAGATATTGCTTCCATTGTCCGCCGTGTATAGGATTGTAATAATTCAGCGTATATTTTTTGTAAGTGGCAGGGTCATCCCATGCGGCTGTATAGTGCCAGTTCCCGTTATCTATCTTGAAATCGACCTGGCCGAAGAGACCCATATGGTATCCGCGCTCTTCATCGGTAAGGTCAAGCAGTGCCCGCAGGTCGTCGGGCGCGCTTATTGTGCAGTTTACGCCGCTTCCCATGTAATCCGCCACTCCGAGGTTTTCAGGCGCTGAAATCGATGTCGGCGGTACTCCTGCCGCAAGCGTTGTCAGTGGTAATAGTGCGGCAACCATTATAGCAGTCACCAGAATTGCCAATGCTCTTCGTTTCATTTTTAAACACTCCCTAACAAAAATATTATTTTACATGCGGCTGTATTACTGCTGTGCGGCTATTTCAGTTTTTAACCGTCCGCCGGCAAATTTATTGGCGGCTATTTTTATTTTTGCTCCGTCATAGGACAGGAACTGGTCATAGCTGTCCTCACCTGCCTTCGATACCCAGACCTCGTCGATGCCGCTGGTTTTCCCGTATATACTGTCCGAGTCGGGGCTATAGGCAAATTCTTTGCTTCGTGGATTGACTGAATAAATAAAATAGCGTATTTTCCCATCCTTATATTCAACAATCGCGCGTTCGTACAGTGTCTGGAAGGCATATCTGTCTCCCCCCAGCGGAACAAATTCGTACCAGTCCACCACATTCCCGCCGTCCGTATCTTTCAGGCTCAATGAACCCGTCGTGGGATCAAAGATGCAATGCATCTCAAACTTTGTATCAACGCCCGCCCTCTGGCCGGAAAGCACATAATCGTTCGCACCGTCGTGCTTCAGCTTGAAATCCGCGACCCCGAACATCTCCCAGATTTGGGTGATCGCATCAAGCTTGGCCTGATCCTCGCTCAGCGTTGCCACGAACGACAAATCTGCTGAAGAAGTCATATTAAATGTGATAAAAGCGTTTTCTATGTTCTCATTTTCCTGAGCAGTCTTGTCATGCAGCATCACCGACTTGTTGACCAGCTTATCCAGGGCCTTTTGTATGGTGTCGATCTGCAGGTAGGCTCCCGCAAAGTCCTTTGCGGGTTCAATCGGCGCGAGCGGCGCTTGCGTATATTCCATCACCTTGCTCTGGAGGAGCGACTCCAGTACGGCTGTTTCCTTATCGTTTACGGGTATGCCATATTTTGCACCCGTTATTGTCAGGAACTTGCCATTTACGATACAGAGATTGTAGCCCGCCTCATTTACCTCCTTCGTAAAGGTAAGGGCTTCGTCGGCGTTTTTGAACTCATATACCGGGATATACGTTTCATTGTTCTCCTCCTTGTAAATTACACTGAAGCCATTTACCGGCTGGCTGCCGCCGTTCACACGGTTGTCCTGCATATCTTCCACTTTGCAGCCCGCAGCCTGAGCCGCTTTTTTAATCCCCTCAAGCGTCAGGCCTGTATCAATCGGTCTTGCCGGCTCCGCTGCCCGCTCCTGTCCCTCAGCCCCTGTGATACCGGCAGTTTCGGCAGTGCCAGCCATACCGCCTGTCGCTGTAACTTCTGCAGATTCCGTAGCTTCAGCATTAATACCGCTGACAGCGTAATCCGTTTTATTTGACGAGATGGAACAGGACGCTGACAATAATGAAATGCCAATGAGCGCCGCAACCAGAACACTTTTTTTCATAAAAAATCCCCCCTTATCAATTCATCCGGCATTTATGAAATTTGCCTTTTGATCTCATCCTTTAAAAATCTGCAGTCCGCAAGAATGGGTCCGCTCTGTATTTTTGTCATAAGTCCTGTCTCTACGATCAGCTCCAGCAGGCATTCCACTTCCAACGCCAGCTTACAGGCCTGAACGCACTGCTCATGCGCATTTTTGGGCAGGTAATGCGACACCCTGAGACAAACGCATATCCCTTCAGCACAATCGACTAAACGTGTTGTCAGAGGAAACTGCCTTCTTTCCTCTTCCAGATATCCGGCAAGCTCAATGATCCTGATGCTGAAGTCAAACGCTTTTGCTAGAAGCTCATCCACTCAAATTCCCCCATGCAGGTTTCCTTCTTTCATTTTAAGAATGCCGCTGCAAAGGGCAATCCTCCTGATGTGAAATAATGGTAATCTTTTTTCGTGCAATGTGAGGTCCTATCCCTTTTTAAGCCGGACCCGAACAAAAAAATCACATCGGCTTCTTTACAGCGTTACTGGATACGGTATAATAGGATATATAAGGAAGACAAGGTGAAGATATATGAACCTTTTTCAGACCGACAAGCAAACGCCCGTGTCTCTGCCGCAGATTTGCGCCCCGCGTACAGATCTGCTGCAGATCTTTGACAAAGCGGCCAGGAATCAATACATTTATGTGCATGCGCCGGCCGGTTACGGTAAAACGGTCTCAACACTGCTATGGCTGAATAAAAGCCGAAGCAAGACGATCTGGATTTCACTCGATTCGTATGACAACGCTCTTGTATTGTTTTACAGGCTTTTTTGCATGAGCGTGCTTTCCGCCGTGCCCCATGATGCCGAAATTCTGAGTAAGGTGAAATCCGCCGCCTTTAACGCCGATCCCGTCGGATGTACGATCGACGTACTCACCCTCCTTGCCTTTGAAGACGAACGGTATGCTCTTGTGCTCGATGATTTTCATCTCATCACAAACGAGGAAATCAAAAGGTCGCTGCCTTTTGTGATAAAGCGTCTTCCTCGTGTCATTACCGTGTTCATTTTAAGCAGAAACAGTCTAACGCACTCACTTGCAGAATTGCGAGAGCAGCAGAAGCTTTCCTGTATCGACAGCAGCTTTCTGGCATTCAACAGCAGTGAAATCAAAAAGCACTTTGCCGATTATGGCTGGTTCATTACAAAAGAGGAGGCTGAAAATATCCATGCCTATACCGAAGGCTGGGTCATCGCTCTCAATGCAATGGCAATAAGCGGCCATATAGACGTTTCGGGTAAAATCCCGTCACAGTCCTTCCACGCTTATATTGAAGAGAATATTTGGGACAGGCTGGACGACTCCACCCGTGAATTCCTTGTCAAGACAGCCATTCCGGATAAATTTACGCTGGAATTGTGCCAGTACCTCATGGAAAATGCCAGATGTCAAGAGATCCTGGATACGTTGATCACAGGCAACATCAACGTTTCTCTGATCGGCACGGAATACAGGTATCACAATCTGTTCCTGGAGTTTCTGCGAAGCAGACCGGAGCTGAATGAACCGGAAATACGGGCACTTAACAGAAAAGTGGCCGAATTCTATCTGTTGAAGGGCAATTTCCTGACGGCGAAGAATTACGCCATGAAGAGCGGCGATGCAAGCATTATATCTCAGGTTGTGCGCAGCTTTTTTAGCCTGAAGACCTTTTCCATAGACGAGTATATCGAGGTACACAGACTTTACGGTATGGATACGATTCCAGACCCCATCTGCGAGAGAGCGCCGCTCCTGTACATCCCGCGCATTTTCTATTCCTATGCCCTGGGAGATATGGAAGGTGCGGGACGGTTTATCGACAAGCTTCGTACCCATATGCCGCAGATCGCACAAACACACCCCGAGGTGCTGGAACATGCCGGCAGCATGATCATGCTGGACTGCAGGGTCAAGCTCTCCGACCTGCCCGTCCTCATTGAGCAGCTGCCGAATACCACCCATGTGCATGTGGACCTTTTATCCCCTACCTTTACCTGCCAGCTTCCCCTCCTGCACCGGTGCATACGCGATTTTTATGAACTGACGGACCCGCGGCTCCGCGAAAGAATCTCTGCATTTTCTTCAAACATCATCAAGCAAAATGTCGGGATCATGTTCAATGGAGCGGAAGCGGGCTTGCTGATGGAGCAGAACAGGCTGCATGAAGCGCTGGACATTGTCGTTCAGTTGAAAAACACCATAAATGAAAGCATGACACCGGAGTTCGTATACGCCATTTATATTTTGACGGCGGAAATTTATTTCCTGATGCGCCAAAGAGAGAGGTACGAGTCGGCTTTAAAGGAAGTCAGGGAATATGTCTCTATGCATGCCTGTCAATATCTTTTAAAGAATTTATCAGCGTATGAGGCAAGAGCCCTTATATCCAACGGTGACAGAATCGCCGCGGAAAAATGGCTGAAGAATTATTTCGTTGACGACGTTTCTTTCGAAGCATTTTATAAAATATATCGTAATTTTACAACTATAAGGGCCTATATCCTGCTTGGACAGACAAACAAGGCTTTCGATGCGTTAAACCGGCTCAAGGCTTTGTCGGAAAGCTATGACAGACCGTTGGATGCCGCTGAAGCCGATGTGCTCCTTTCTATTGTTGAATGGACCGGAGGCAAAAGGAAAGAGGCGCGGGGCAGGTTTGTGAATATGCTATTATCCATGCACCGGTACGGCTTTGTCCGAGTCGTCGCCAATGAGGGAAAAGCGGTATTGCCCATCCTCTCCTCAGTATTGAGAGGCCTTGAAAATGAAGGCGCCTCAACCGGCGATTTTTACAAATTTGTAAAAGAGGTTTATTACGCGGCATATGATCAATCAAAGCATTTGAAGGGTATCACATACAACAGTGAAAAGAATGCTGCGGTCCAGCTTTCTCCCCAGCAGACTAAGGTACTGGAGCTTCTGTCGAAAGGTTATAAAAATGCCGAAATCGTAACGGAGACAGGGTTGAGCCTTAACA
>JAEZMC010000149.1 GCA_023435805.1 Bacillota bacterium
GATCTGTAAAGCTGTCCATATAGACTGTAGAATTTATTGTACTTTTGGTGCAGCTCCATATTCGGCGGCTGCACATTTTTAACCTTGATTGCCGTGTCGCATGCTTCGGCTACGCTTCCGTACACACCGGTACCTACTCCCGCAAGCAATGCCACTCCCAGGGCAGGCCCTTCACTGGAGTTGATCGTAGTGATGCCGGTTCCGAACACATCTGCCTGCATCTGTTTCCAGAGAGGGCTTTTGCCACCTCCGCCGGAAGCTCTTACTTCACTTACGCTGACACCCATTCCGCTTATGATTTCCAGACAATCTCTCAGGCTGTACACCACACCTTCCATGACTGCTCTGATCATATCCCTTTTTTCATGCTTTGCAGAAAGGCCAAAGAACACACCTTTTGCATATGCATCCAGGTGAGGTGTCCGCTCTCCCATGAGATAGGGCAGGTAAAGCAGCCCATTACTGCCTGCCTTCACTTTTTCCGCCGCCTGGTCCATCAACACGTACGGGTCGACGCCCATCATATCGGCGGTATTCATTTCGTCCTTGCAGAACTGATCCCTGAACCATTTTAACGAGAGTCCGGCTCCCTGGGTCACACCCATCACATGCCAGGTATTCGGTACGGCATGGCAGAAGGTATGCACTCTCCCTTTCGGATCAATGCTGATTTTATCCAGATATGCGAAAACTACACCGGAAGTCCCTATCGTTGATGAAACCACCCCGGGTTTTACAATGCCGTTGCCGACTGCTCCGGCAGCCTGATCACCTCCGCCGCCGACAACCGGCGTACCCTGTGCCAGTCCCGTAACCGCGGCAGCCTGGCTGCTGACCTTTCCGCTTACCTCCTGAGATTCATAAAGCTCAGCCAGTTGGTCTCTCCGGATCCCAAGCTTGGACAGCACTTCTGTGCTCCAACACCTTCCGGCGATATCCATCAACTGCATACCGCTCGCGTCGGATACCTCGGTGGCAAATTCGCCTGTAAGCCTGAACCGCACATAGTCCTTCGGAAGCAAAATCTTTTTGACCTTCTCGAAGATGCCTGGCTCGTTGTTTTTTACCCACATGAGTTTGGATGCGGTAAAGCCCGTCAACGCAGGATTTGCTGTAATTTCTATAAGCCTTTCCGCTCCGATGAGAGAGGTAATCTGTTCACACTCGGCTGTACTGCGCTGATCACACCAAATAATGGATCTCCTCAATACCTTGTCGTTTTCATCCAGCAGAACCAATCCGTGCATCTGGCCGGACAACCCGATTCCACTGATGTCGGCAGCCTTTATCCCGCTTTTGGTCAGGGTTTTGCGGATGCTTGCCGCTGTAGCCTGCCACCAGTCCTCCGGTTCCTGTTCCGCCCAACCGACGTTGGGCTGGTAAAGAGGGTATTCTTCCAGCGCGCTGGCTATCGTATTTCCCTTTTCATCGAACAAGACTGTCTTTGTCCCTGAAGTTCCGATATCGATACCTAACAGATATGCCATATGCCTACCTCCCAAACCAACTTTATAATATTATATTATTAAGTGTACCATATACATTCCTTAAATGCAATGAAAATAGAGGATTTGAATCGAATTTTAATAAACTATATAAACTTAGATAATTTTCTACGTGACATAACATAACAGTGATAAATAAAACGTACGCAGAATGTGAATAATACTTATAAAATCAAAATATCAGGAGGCTCATCCATGAAAGCTATTAAAATGAATCACCCGAACGACGGTATCAAATGCTCCGTCAACACTTGCTATTACTATATGCAGGGCGACCACTGCTCCGCGGATATCATACGGGTAGCACCAAAAAACGCGGCAGATTCACAGGAAACCGATTGTTCTACTTTTTATCCCGGCAGTAAGTAATAACAATAAAATCTGCCGGCATCCATGACTGCCGGCAGATTTTATTAGAAGACTTCGACGTTTATTGTGATTGCGGTTACAGGCTCAGTTCACTGAAAGACGGTACAATGGCAGCGGTGCTGTATTTAATAGAAACAGCTCCCGCCGATAAACTCCCTGATGATGGAATTTTCGGGTACGTCTTTTTCATCGACCGGAAGAAAGTAGCTGAGGAATTCCATAAGACGCCTGGCTTCAGAATATTCGGCCGAATTGCTGTCAATTTCATTCAGCAGCGGATCAGCATAAGGCTTCAAAACACTTAGTTCCATAATCAATGATGAGTTGAACATCACATCCGCACTTTCCTGATACGGGAAGATATTCTTTTCCTCACCGCGTCTCACCGACGGCCACCTTTTTATCGTATTGACGGCGTTACTGCCCCGGAACTGGTGATCGCGGACAATTCGCCTGATAATCCTGTTGTCCGTTGTCGGTATCCGGTTGTGATCGTCAATATTCATAGAGGTCAGCGCACTTACATATATTTTAAACTTCTGTTCCCGGGCGATTTCAGAGGTCAGCTTCTCGTTCAACCCGTGTATGCCTTCTATAATTAGGATGTTATCGTCGCTTATCCGCAATTTTTTCCCGATCGGCTCACGGCTCCCGGTGGTAAAGTTGAATATGGGCAATTCTACCTCCAGGCCCTCAATCAGCTCCTTCAGCTGTTTGTTAAAAAACTTCACGTCAATGGCTTCAAGGGCTTCAAAGTCATAATCGCCCGCTTCATCTCTGGGTGTGTCCTCACGGTTGACAAAATAGTCGTCCAGAGATATCGTAACCGGTTTGAGTCCGTTTACACGGAGCTGGATGGATAGTCTCTGGGCAAAGGTGGTTTTCCCAGAGGAAGAAGGTCCGGAAATCAACACGATACGCTTTTTTACCGGACTGCATGCAATCATGTCGGCTATGCTGGCCAGTTTTTTCTCATGCAGTGCTTCCGAGATCCTAATGAGTTCAGTAGCCCGTCCAGTTTTAATCATATCGTTCAGGGCGCCGACATTCTCAACTTCCAGTATCCGCCCCCATTTTTTATATTCCAGGTAAATATTGAACAGCTTCTCCTGTTCCACATATTCGGGCAGCCTGTCAGGTGCCGACCGTTCCGGGAATTGCAGGATCAGGCCCCCTGCATGGTACCTTAACGCAAAAACCTTGATATATCCTGTATCGGGAGCCATATAACCGTAGAAGTAATCGTCCAGACCGTCACAGTTATAGATGGTTACCCATTTTTTGTTTCTGTGTTCAATGGCATGATACCTGTCCATCCTGCAGGTGGACTCAAACAATTCCTCCGCCTCCTGCAGCGGCACTTCCCTCTTTTGAAACGGTATCGCCCGATCTGCAATCTCATGCATATGTTTTTCAATCAATTCCACTTCAAAAGGTTCCAGTACTTTTTCCCCTTTTAACTCACAAAACAGGCCTTTGCTGACGGCATGACTGATGATGACTCTCCTGTCGGGGAACAGGTCATAAACTGCCTTTATTAATATGAAATACAAGCCTCTTCTGTAAATCCTCATGCCGTCTTCATCGGTCAGGTCGATGAAATCAACCTTGCAATCTTCTTCCAGCGCATAGCTGAGTTCCTTGATATCATTGTTGA
>JAEZMC010000153.1 GCA_023435805.1 Bacillota bacterium
TACGATTTTCGAGGATATTTTAAAAATATCGGAGAGGTTCCTGCCGGCGCCGAGCTGCGTTTTTATGAAACCACTGAACAGATTGATTGGGAAAATCCTCTTTTTATTGTCATGCTCGACGGAATAACCGCCAAAGGCGGGACAATAGAAAAGAACTTTAAAAACACTGGCTTTACAGGCTTTGCAACCTTTGCGCTGTATCTGGCTCCTGGCACAAAGCTGATGCTCGACGCTTTTTCGCTGAGACCCGCTAATACAGCGGCAGGCTGGCGCGAGGACGTAGTTGAGGCTATACGCCGGGTAAACCCAAGGCTTATCCGTTTCCCGGGCGGCTGCTTCGCCTCTCTGCACGACTGGCGCGACGCCATAGGTCCGTTTGATTCCCGTAAGCCCGAGCCGTCATACTTCTGGGGCGACATCAATTATAACGACGTTGGGACCGACGAGTTTCTGCGTCTTTGTGAGGTTCTTGGCTGTGAAGCAATGCTGGTTGTCAATTTCTATCATCCCGACAAGCGTTTTCTGCTTGCAAGTGATGTGAATATCGATCCCCCGGGCTTTGCCAAATACGCTCCTCACGGATATGACCTCCCTGGTATTACAGATATCGATGCCGGAGTGCGGTGCGCGGCCGAATGGGTGGATTATTGCAATGGTGCGGTTACTACGAAAATGGGAGCATTGCGTGCAAAAAACGGCCATCCCGAACCCTATCATGTTCGCTACTGGGAAATGGACAACGAAACCTTCCGATGGTTTTCAGTCGAGGACTATGCAAATACTGTCATCAAATACTCCCAGGCTATGAAGGCTGTTGACCCTTCTATCAAGATCGGACTTTGCTCTTATCACTATTATAAGTTTTTTGTTGATGAGCTGCTGGATATCTGTGGCGAGCATATTGACTTTTTAGCCGACCGTGTGTGCGAACCCGATAATCTTGCCAAAAAGATCTCCGCAGTACGCAGGTTCAAAGCCAACCACAAGCATCAGATTTTTTACGCTGACACCGAAGCGCTGCAAAATCGTGACCCCGCTCCTGCGCCGTTTGTGGGGGAATTTTATAAAAAGCATGGCATTACTCTCCGCGAAGCCCGGCGGACCTGGATATATGCACTGTCGCTTGTTTCAAATCTCATGATGGACCACCGCCTGGGTGGTGTGGTCAAATTTATGTGCTTCAACAATCTGGCCAATACCTCGGGACAATCCTGCATCGAAGTGCCGAAGGAAGGCGTCATTCTTTCAGCTTGCGGGCTTATCTATGAGCAGATGTCACGCACGAGGGCAGCATGGCCGCTTGAAATCGACGGTTACTCCGCATCAAGCCGAAAGGAAGCGGAGATTCAGGTAGCCTGGGACAAGGATCGCAGTGCGCTTATAGTATACCTTCTCAACCGCTGTGATATGGACACCAGCGTATCACTTGATTTTTCCGCTCTGAACAGGCCGTTTGACAGGGCGGCACTGAGACGCATGTCGGCTCCGGGCGGCCGCGTACAGGAGACGGCTGCTTCACATGGCAATATCCAATATGAATACAGATATCTTTCAGTCTCATCTGTCAGCCCGAATACGTTTGAAATGCCAGGGTTTTCATTTACTGAAATAGTAATCGAAATAGAAGGAGTGGTTTAATGAATGCTCTTGTCGGAGTGAAGCCTCATAAAAGTGCGAAAACCAGGTTTAAAGAATTTTTCCGGAAGAACTGGGGATTTTATCTTTTAGCCGCACCCACGCTCATTTATGTCGCAATATTTCTTTACGGTCCGATGTTTGGCATTATTATTGCCTTTGAGGATTTTTCGCCAACAAAGGGTTTTTTTAAAAGTTCATTCGTGGGGCTAAAGCATTTTAAGACATTTATTGAATCCTATAATTTCTGGAGTATCTTCAATAACACGCTTACGTTGAGCCTGTACAGCCTTGCTGCCAATTTTCCGGTGCCGATCATTTTCGCGCTGCTGCTCAATCAGGTAACCTCCAGGCGCTTTAAAAGGCTGGTTCAGACAGTGTCTTACGCGCCGTATTTTATTTCAGTCGTTGTAATGGTCGGTATGCTTTCGGTGTTTATGTCACCGCAGACAGGTATTATCAATGTATTCATCAAGCTCGCAGGCGGCCAGGGGATCTACTTTCTGGGTAAACCCGAGTATTTCCAGCATATATACGTCTGGTCGGGTGTCTGGCAAAATACAGGGCAGGCTGCCATCATTTATATCGCAGCTTTGACAAGCATCAGCCAGGAGCTGCACGAGGCTGCGATGGTCGATGGTGCGACCAAGCTGCAGCGGGTTTTCCACATCGATATTCCGGGGATCATGCCTACGGTGATAACCATGCTGCTGCTCAATCTCGGGCGTACAATGTCCCTCGGCTTTGAAAAGGCGTACCTTATGCAGAATACGCTCAACAAAGAGGCCTCTGAGATTATTTCTACCTACGTTTATACCATTGGTCTGCAAAATGCCGAATTCAGCTATGCCACAGCCATAGGCCTGTTCAATGCCGTTATAAACTTTGCACTCGTTGTGCTTGTTAACAATCTTTCGAAAAAATTCACCAGCACCAGTCTGTGGTAAGGAGGTACTACTTGATGAGAACTATCGCACATGCAAGGCGCATCGGCCGGTCGCCATCCGACATCATTTTTGACGGTTTTGTTTATATTGTAATGATACTGACTCTTTTCGCCTGCGCCTATCCGCTGTACTTTATACTTATAGCCTCAGTAAGCAACCCTATGCAGATCGCCATGGGCAATGTGCTGCTTTTACCGAAGGAGTTCTCTCTCGAAGGCTATGAGAGGATATTCTCCTACACAAAAATCTGGACAGGCTATGCCAACACATTGTTATACACCGTACTCGGAACAGCGATCAATCTTGTTTGCACGATCACAGCCGGCTATGCGCTATCCCGCAGGGAAATGACGGGACGCAGAATGCTGCTCAGGTTAATTGCATTTACCATGTTTTTCAGCGGCGGTTTGATTCCCACCTATATGCTGGTCAAGGGTCTTTCTTTAACCGATACCATATGGGCGATGGTGATTCCTAATGCTGTGCAGGTATGGAATCTGATGATAACCCGTTCCTTCTTTGAAAGCACGATACCGGACGAATTGCTTGATGCCGCGGCCATAGATGGATGCGGAACGCTGCGCTTCTTTGGGCGGGTCGTACTGCCGCTGTCACCGGCGATCATCTCTGTTATGATACTTTTCTATGCAATAAGCCATTGGAACGCTTTCTTCAATGCCATGCTCTACCTCACAAAGCCGAAGCTCATGCCGTTGCAGCTTATCCTGCGCGATATACTGCTATCCAACCAGTCCACCTCGATGGTTGATGATGTAGAAACGCTGCTCGAGCGGCAAAGGATAGCCGAGATACTTAAATACGGCGTAATTGTCGTTGCGAGTGTTCCGGTGCTCATACTGTATCCGTTTATGCAGAAGTATTTCGTCACCGGCATCATGGTCGGGGCGGTAAAAGGCTGAATTCATACAGGATTACCTGTTTGAACAATACAATTTCTAAAAGGGAGGATAAAATGATGTTTAAGTTTTTTACCAAGGCTGTAGCAATCATGGTCATTCTTGTGATGATGCTTACTGGCTGCCAGTCGAACACATCCGACACAACACCTACTACCGCTGCTCCTGCTTCCACTAACGCTCCTGCTCCAGGTGAGATCAAAAACTTTAACCCGACAGGCTACCCAATCTGTCCGGATGAGCCGGTAACTCTGCGTGTCCTTACGCAGTCACGTGCCGAAATGCCCTCAGATTTAAACGATTTGCCGCTTATCCAGAATGATTCAAAGGTCATGAACGTCAAAATCGAATGGATCATGGCGATGGGTGCAACCTTCAACGAGAAGAAAAACCTTATGCTCGCCACCGGCGACCTGCCCGACATCATCGAGTCGGCAATACCATCTTCTGACCTTACCAAGTACGGACCTGACGGTACATTTATCCCTTTGAACAAGCTCATAGATGATTATGGAGTCAACTTCAAAAAGCTCTATAATGAAATACCGATCCTTGAAAAGTACATCACTGCACCGGACGGCAATATCTACAGTCTTGCCCGTATCAATTCCGGTCCGTGGATGCCGACCAACGGTGTCGGTATAATAAACAAGATGTGGCTTGACAACCTTGGCCTTGCGATGCCGACCACCATCGAGGAATTCGAAAATGTGCTGAGAGCCTTTAAAACCGGTGATCCCAACAAAAACGGCAAGGCTGACGAGATTCCGCTGACTTTCTCCATAACAAACGGTGCTTCTCCGATTTCCGAGAACAATGGCCTTAGCTACCTGTTCTCATCATTCGGTCTCGCCATCGGAAACTCCCCCACTGAAGCATATGTGGGTGTAAAAGACGGCAAGGTTTACAACCAGGGTACTGTACCTGAGTTCAAGGAAGCCATAGCCTGGTTTTCAAAGCTTTACAAGGAAGGCTTGATGGATTCCGAAGGTTTCACGCTCAAGAATGCCGATTTTGCTGCAAAAATTAATGCTGAGCCTGGTATAATCGGTTACAGCCAGCTTTGGGATAAGAACGACACGGTTTCCAACAAGACAAACAACGCAGCATTCCAATATATGCCGTTATTGAAGGGCCCGGGCGGACGTACACCGGTATTCTTCAAGTTAGTGCTTCCCGGTACTGTACGCGGCTGGGGTGAGATCACCAAGGCCTGCAAGACTCCCGAGGTAGCAATGCGCTGGTTGGATTACTTCTATGATGAAAAGAACGCCATCGAGCACATTGAAGGACCTATTGGTGTCCGCGTGCTTGAAAATCCCGATGGCACACTTTACGTACGCAAGCCGCCGGAGGGCATGAGTGTAGCCGAGGATCGTTTCTCCAACTGTAATGCAGGTATCCTGGCAATGCCCCCAAGCACATATATGAACAAGCTCAAGTTACCATCAACCGATGAAAAGGTCAACTTCATCAACACGTTTATGGATGAGCTGAAAGACAAAGAGCCCTTCCCGCCGGTATTCTATACTGCCGAAGAGGCTGAAGCGATGAATAAGCTTCAAGTTGACATCTTTAATCTGATCGAGGGCAAAGCCAGCCAGTGGATCATGAACGGCAATATTGAAGCCGAGTGGGACAGCTATCTCAACGAATTGGATAAGGCCGGTCTCGCCAAGTGGATTTCCATTAAGCAGGCAGCTTATGACAGGTTTTCCGAGGAATAAGGATAAAAAATCAACACCAGCGTCAAATGTTTGATCCTGGAAAACGCAGGTAGGAATTAAGTTCAAGCGATTGACAAGGGCTGAGTTCGGTGTGTCCACCGGACTTAGTCCTTATCTGGCACAAAAGGAGGCATAATTTGATGAACACCAAGATAGACATTCATGTTAAAGGCGCAAAGCATAAGATTGACAGAAATATATACGGACATTTTGCTGAACATCTGGGACGCTGCATATACGATGGTTTCTGGGTCGGAGAGGATTCCCCGATTCCAAATACCCGCGGACTCAGAAACGATATCATCAAAGCTTTGAAGGATATAAACATTCCAAATCTTCGTTGGCCGGGAGGATGCTTCGCGGATGAATACCACTGGAAGGACGGAATTGGTCCCAGGGAGAAAAGGGCGAAAATAATAAACACCCACTGGGGTGGAGTTGTGGAAAACAACCATTTCGGCACCCACGAATTCTTCGACCTGTGTGAGCTGCTCGAAACGGAACCCTACATATGCGGAAATGTGGGAAGCGGAACGGTTTATGAGATGCAGGAGTGGATTGAATACATGACCTTTGACGGCGAATCGCCGATGGCCAATCTAAGAAAAGCCAACGGAAGGGATAAGGCCTGGAGGCTCAAGTATTTTGGAGTAGGAAATGAAAACTGGGGATGCGGCGGCAGGATGAGGGCGGAATATTACGCCGATGAATACAACCGCTATAGTCTCTATGCGAGAAACTATGGGGAAAACTCCCTGTACAAGATAGCCTGCGGGCCCAGGGGCGACAATTATCACTGGACAGAGGTGATGATGAGGGAATCGGGCTATTTTATGGATGGACTTGCACTTCATTATTATACAAGGGTCAGGGATCACAGTATTGTCATAGAGAATCCGTCCGGAAACAAAATATACTTAAGAAAGCCGGATGCTGTAAGAGGTTCAGCAATTGACTTCGATGAAAGCGAATGGTTTGCAATCATGAAGGCGGCTTATTTTACAGAGGAGCTTGTAAGCAAGCATTCTGCCATCATGGACAAGTATGACCCCGATAAGAGAGTAGCCCTTATTGTAGACGAATGGGGAACCTGGTTTGACGTAGAACCTGGAACGAACCCCGGATTCCTGTATCAGCAGAATACTCTGCGGGATGCGGTTTCCGCCGGAATCAGCTTTAACATATTCAACAACCACAGTGACCGTGTGCGAATGGCAAATATAGCACAGACTATAAACGTACTCCAGGCGGTTATTCTGACCGAAGGTGCCAGTATTGTGCTCACGCCTACCTATCACGTATTTGATATGTTCAAGGTGCATCAGGATGCTACATGTCTGCCCATTAATGTGAAGACGAATGAATACGGATACCTGGACGAAAAGCTGCCGCAGGTGAGTGCATCGGCATCTGTAGATGAAAAGGGAGTCATTCATGTAAGTCTTTGTAATATAAGCATAAACGAAACAGCGGAAGTCAACTGCAATCTAGACGGATTTAAGGCGGGCAGGATTTCCGGCAAAGTACTTACGTCTTCTGCAATGAACACACATAACACGTTCGAGAAATCCGACCAACTGGTACCGACGGAATTCACTCATTGCTCACCGACCGGAAGGGGTTTCAATGCTGTGCTGCCTCCGATGTCTGTCGTAGTGCTGGCTATAGAGTAGAAAGACAGTATATGAATGAAAGCCCGCCATATCTGGGCAGATAGATATGGGAAAACACATGTTGAATAATACAAATTCGGGCACAGGACTGTTGAGAACGATCAATAGTCCTGTGTACATCTTTTTGTCAAGGAGGATGTATGGAGGCTCCTATAAATAATTTTGGTATGAATAAATGGAATAGTGTGATAAAATTAAGTAGGAATCCATACTGTATACTTGTCAAAAAATAGGTTAACATTATTCAGAATTCCAACTAATATAACACGTTTCTCAGTAAAGGATGTCAGTACAGTATGCTTGCAGAGCCGGATATAG
>JAEZMC010000220.1 GCA_023435805.1 Bacillota bacterium
CTGCTCCAATCCTCCATCGAGAATATTATGGAGGGGGTGCTTTCCAGAGAAGCCGGTGTAGAGTTTTTATGCATTGATAAAAATATCTACTCTGTGATCATAGGAATAAAGGGGATCATCAGCGAAAGAAAAATATTTGAAAACATCGATGCTGTCATTCATCTTGTGCTGGACGCAACAAAACGTTTTTTAAATATTGATATCACCATCGGCGTAAGCGATATCTATATGACGTTCAGAGAAGTGATGCGTGCATTTGATGAGGCTGCTTTATCAATGAAGCAAAAATTTTACGCTAAAGCAGGCAATGTTATTTATTACAGGGATATCAGAAGAATCAGAGAGAATAACAATACGTTTCTAAAAATCGATTCCATGATTGCCGGATTAAAAGAGCATTTAACAAAATTCGAGTATGGAAAATTCAATAGCTCGCTCAAGGAATTGGTCGATTTGCTGGAGGAGGATCCATGTCTTTCGGAAGAAGATGTAAAGAAATTGTTTAATGCATTTCTTTTCATGGTTAAAGGCGGAAAGGAATACCTTGCAGAAATGGAGCTGCTCGTCAGCTGTGAAACACTGCATCAGCTGTACCATACATCGGGGGACATCGTCGGATCCCAGATAAACGGCTGCCAGTACATGAAGCAGCATCAGACCAATAATTATATTGTGAAAGGAATTATTCAATACATAGATGAAAATTATCCATCGGAGATTTCTTTGAATTTACTGGCCCAAAAATTCAGTATCAGTCCCAATTATATCAGCAGGCTGTTCAGGGAGGTTACGGGGGAGACGTTATTCAACTACCTGAATTATGTGCGGATCGAGAAAGCGAAAGAACTTCTCAGGGATATGCAGCTGAAGATGTATGAAATAGGGTATAAGGCCGGGTTTAAAAGCCCTGTTCACTTCAATATTGTATTCAGTAAAATCACTGGACTGACACCCAAGCACTACCGGGACAGTTTATAGAAGGATGATTTTAATTAATAAAGGATAAGACTGATTAATAAAATTCTACTTGTCTTATAAGAACTCAAACTCTAAACTTCCAGTCGATAATCAGTATAATTTTTTTAAACATTTAATAATTTAAATAGATTTTATGGAAAAACATTTTTGCTAATATAAATTTAAGGTCGTTTGTGGCGATAACCTCCCATATAAAGTATGAAAGGGGATAATTATGAAAAGGTATCTTAAGGTATTGGCATTGCTGATGATTGTGACTATGGCGCTGGGCATCGGCTTTACAGGCTGCGGTGAGACGAAGGACACCGGTAAGGCTGCCGAGGTCACCACAGCAGCACAGACGGAAAAAACAGAAACAAAACCGGAGCCTGTCAAAGAAATTACAATCCGGTATGGAATGTGGGGTTCCGAAGCGGAAATCAATGCTCAGAAGGAAAATGCACAGGGGGCTGACAAGGTGTACCCGGGGTTGAAAATAGAAGTGGCTGCATACCCGGACAGCGCAACCTTCTGGCAGAAGCTGCCTGCCGAAATCGCGGCAAAGACAGCTCCAGATGTACTGTCATTATCCAATGAAGGCTATTTCGAATACGTGGCAAAGGGAAATTTTGTGCCGATTGACAATGAAATTAAGGAAGCGGGCGTAGATCTTAGTAAATATTCGGACTCATCCAGAGCCATTTGGACTGTTGACAATAAACTTTACGGAATACCTACGGTCCAATCCGTCGGAATGTTCTTCATCAACACCGACATGTGGCAGGCTGCAGGTCTGAAGGACTATCCAAAGACCTGGGAGGAAGTGAAAACTGCCGCCAAGGCTCTGACGAAAAAGGATGTATATGGTCTGTGTATCAACATTCATCCCTTCCATTTCACAAACTACGCGCTTACCTTTGGAGGCGGCTGGGGCAATGGCAAAACCATTAATTCGGACGCAAATGTAAAAGCGCTAGAATTTATTGTAGGCATGTTCCAGGAAAAGCTTGCCACATCTCCCAAGGCAGAAGGATTTGGCTGGGACGGGGAAGTATTTGCAAACAAGAAGGCTGCAATGACAACCGGTGGCTGGTGGTATAAAGGCTTCCTGAAGGGTGCGGCACCGGATTTGAAATATGCGGTGTTACCGATGCCCGAAGGGACAACGAAGGGCTGCACAAGTATTTCAACGGGAATCGTCGTGCTGAAGGATGCTCCGGATAAGGTTTCCGCAGTGAAAGCCGCAGCCTACATGGCCCGGGAAGAGGCTCTTACCAATCTCATGGACAAAGCAGGTATCGACCCTGCTATGACTTCTCTTGCAGCCAAGTACTATGAAGCAAACCCTGAGTTTAAACCAACCGAGCCAATGAAAGCTTATGCAAAGGATTTTGCCTATCCCGCGGAGACCACCAAATTCTGTGACGGATTACAGGTCGCAATGGAGTCCAAGATCCTTAAGAATGACGCAAAAACAGTCAAGGAAATCCTGGATGAATTACAGAAAACCTACGGCAAATAATCAACAAGTTTAAAAGCAGAAGGATTTTTCAATAACTGCAGCAACAGAGGGGGAGAATATCTCCCTCTATTGCTGGGGCTTTAGGGAGGTGTCCAATTTGGAGGTTCCTGTAGTAAAAAGAAACGGTCTGTTTAAAGTTAAAAAACAAAGAGATTCAGACGTTTTGATCGGATTGTTATTTGTTGCTCCTTTTTTGTTGCTCTGGGCCGTATGGTTTCTTTATCCGTTTCTTCAGTCATTTATGATCAGTTTTCAGCACTTTGACTTTTCACAAATGAATCAGGCAAAATTTATCGGTCTGGAAAACTACAGAAAATTATTTGTCAATAACCCTGAATTCCTGTCTGCCATCGGACATACTGTCGTGATCGTTCTGGTTGCCGTGCCTGTGCAGACGCTTCTGGCGTTAATCATATCTGTTGCGTTGAACGGAGATATAAAAGGGAAAGGCATATTCCGAACAATATATATCATCCCAAATATTATCTCCGGTATTGCTGCGGCTACTGTATTTATGATTTTATTCAGAAAGGATTTTATGCTTGCCAAGGCCTTTTCCTTTCTGGGATTTGCCAATGAAACCTGGACGGCAAACCCCGATGTGGCATTGCTGTTTGTTATCATTCTATATATCTGGCAGCAGGTGGGCTTTTTCATGATCATATACCTGTCGGGACTGCAGACAATCCCCAGGGAGCTGTATGAAGCCGCTACGGTTGACGGTGCCAATGGATACAGAAAATTTACGAATGTCACCATACCAATGCTGAAACCTGTAACGT
>JAEZMC010000298.1 GCA_023435805.1 Bacillota bacterium
GCAGTTTCATCCGGGTCCATGCCCGATGCAAGCAAGTCATAGATCGCATCCTCGCTCACCGCTTCAGTAAGTCCGTTGCTGCAGATCAGATAGACAACGCCTTTTCTGAGCGCATGCACATCAGATTTTTTAACAGTAGAGCGGCCTTCCTCCATGGTTACCTTCTGCTGGCCGGACAGCAATTCAGCCTGCTCATTGCTGATAATGCCCATTTTCAAAAGTCTTTCAGCCCTTTTATAATCATTGACCAAAAGCTTGAACGAGTCCCCCTCCAGCTTGAATACCCTGCAGCTTCCTAGATTGACGGCGGCAATGCTTCCCTCGTCGATTAAAATTCCGGCGAAGGCCGTCTTTCTGTCCCTGAAGTCGTTATCTCCCAGCGATATGCTGTGCAGCAGGTTGCTTGACTGTTCTATGTATTGAACCATTTCGTCCAGTTTTACATGTATGTCCTTTGAACTGTTTCGTGCTTTCTGATGAAACTTTCTCAATTCATTGATAACTGATATTCCGGAGTCCTCATCTTCCATACCGTCGGACAATGCAAACAGGCACTTGCTGTCATATACCTCCATCGAAATCTGTGCATAATCCGCAACGCTTTGATGTAGAAATTTGCCATTCGCATAAATTCTATCGTCGTTTACCGTACATGCAGAACCAATGTGGGTAACAGCGGAGAAGGTTATCTTAGTGGTATTTTCCATATATATACCCTCCTTGTCATTTGTATAAGGGCCGGTAAGAAGTGAACAACCCATAAGAATAATTTGTAATTATCATACCATAACTGCCGGTATTGTTCAACAAAAGGTGCCTTAATTCATGCAATCTTTTACATATTGGGCTTCTTCTCTTTATGTATGACGAACCATACACCATTCAGGTTCCATGATCCGTTATCCATTTTAAAAAAACATGAAAAAGGCACCAGCTTGTAGCCGGTGCCATGACAGAGCCGAAACGGCTATTTTGCCTTATCCAGCGCCCTCTGTACGGCAATTTTCCAATTTTCCGTAGAAACAGTGGCACCGGATATCGCATCCACATTATAGGTCTGCCGGGATACCATTTCATTGGCCATGTCCTCTCTGTATTTCTTCAGGTTGGGATAGGTTTTACCTTCTATGGTCTCTCCCGTAAAGGTATTGTAATCTACTTCCTTCCCATCCTTGTCCAGCCTTCGCAGCACAATACTCTCTATCCTCCCGCCCTTGACGGTCACGGACGCATCTTCTCTCCCAAATTCCCACGGATCGCCTTCACCGGTATAGGTGCCATCCTTGTAAACTGCTGTTCCGGTCGTACCACTTGTATCTGTTGTACCGGTTGTACCGGTGGTCGTGGCAGTATTGGTCTGCTGTGTTGTGCCAGGTGCGGTATTCGTGCCTGAAGCACATCCTGCCATGCCCATGCCAAATATCACTATCCAAACAACGGTCATATAAATGCATTTTTTTGCGCTCATGTTTTTCTCCTTCATCCGTACTTTACTCTATTATTCGTATACGCAGCAGGCAATTATTCAGATATGTGCCTTTTTGTAATTTGAAGACTGTAGACCTTGATCACGCCGTTCACCCGAACCAATTCGACCACAAAATAGTCTTCCGCTCCTGCAAACTGGCAGCAGGTATCATACGGCTCCGCAGGCACCAGCTTGCCTTTTGAAAGATTCCTTGCAAGCACCGGCCTGACTTTTCTGGATATGTAGCTTTTAAATGCGGTCATACTGCTGTCGTCCAGTCCGTCCAGCCCTAAAAAGCCAGGCATCACTACCATTTCAAATGCACTGCCGTAATCTTTTGCCCATAGCGCATTGATGAAACAAACAGCCAGATTGTAGCTTTCATAAGGCATGTGCACCCGGTACGCATGCTTTGTGTAATCTCGTCCGTCCCATTTGTAGATACAGCTTTCCCTGACATGGTAGGAGGCTTCCTTCATGGATATCACTTCACATCCGGTCTGCGTACCGCTTTCAACTATGATTTCCGGCATTCCGTCACCATCAATATCGTTTACCTCCATACTGCCGTGGTAAAAGCTTTTTTCACTTCGCCAGGCCAGATGCACCCCGTCTTCGTTCCAGTCGAATATGTATACGGAAGTACAGTGTTCCTGCCCATGCGCCAGTGAAAGAACCAGCTCCGGCCTGCCGTCAGCGTCCATATCCGCAACATCCGCATTATCATGGGTACCGGGGTGCTCGGCCGCAGACGTTCCTTCCGAGGCTGAAAGCCAGTTGTGTACCATACCGTCGACAGATCTATGTATCAAAAGCACGGCTGAATCCGGCGGAAAAGGCGTAAAACGCGTAATGCCTATTGCGGCCTCTTTTAAACCGTCTGCATTAAAATCCTCATAAAATACAAAATCTATCACTGCACCCTGCGGTATTTGCGCTTCGGCATATTTCGACAGCGTTTTGTCTCTGTTTGAAGTTCTCTTCTTTAGAAGCGGCGGCTTTTTGCCGTCACCCGTGTTTTTTCTTCCCATGGCATTCCTCACCGTTACATCATGTACCTGCTGAAGCCGGTCCTCTGAAGGGTGCATGCATCCTTATTGATATCAATATATTCAAAAGGACAGTTTGTCGAAACCGTTGCACAGTATTTTCTTCTTTTGCCGGGAGTGGTGCAAGTATTCCTCTTGCAGGAAGGTTTGCAGAAAAATATAATAAGAGGGGAATATCACTGTAAAGAAGGGGTCGTTATGAGCAGGTGGATAGACTTCGGCCCGGGCGGAAATACGCTGGACCCATATTCTGCTCCGCATTTGGCGGCATTAATCGTAATCCTGCTGTTTTGCGCGGTACTCATAGGTTGTCGGAAGTATCTTGCCGAAGGGAAGTCCAGAAAGACTTTCAGATATGCATTTGCAGTTTTTATTGCACTACAGCAGGCTGCCCTGTATATCTGGTACACAGTTTCGGGAGAATGGTCGGCCGCTGTTACGCTGCCCATCCAGTTATGTGACCTGTCACTTTTCCTTTCGATTGTAGTTCTGCTGACCAGGCGGCAAATCCTCACCGAGCTGGTTTATTACTGGGGCATGGGAGGGGCCACCCAGGCTCTGCTCACACCTGATATCGGCAATTACACCTTCCCGCATTTTGTATTCTATCAGTTTTTTATATCGCATGGCGTCATCCTGCTGACCTGCATATACATGATCACCGTTGAAAAATTCAGGCCATCCTCACGGTCTGTATTGAGAACCTTCCTCATCACAAATCTGTATGCCCTTTTTATACTGCCGATAAACCACCTGACAGGCGGCAACTACCTGTTTTTGGGCCGGAAACCTGCCGGCGGTTCTATTCTTGACTTTCTAGGCCCGTGGCCATGGTATCTGCTTTCGCTGGAGGCTGTTGCACTGGTCCTATTCATTCTTTTGTACATCCCCTTTGCCTTCTCCGGAAACAAGGGGCGAGGAACCGGAATATCGGCATAACTTAGGCATGCGAGCCCAGACCGCCGACGTCATCAAAGGCCTCTCAATTCATAAAACACCAGGTACCGGTCTCCAATGGGTTGATGGCCGGAATCGGTTTGAAAGGCATAGCTCCATTCAGCCAGGATGGCTTTTCCTTCACAGATCTCCTCCCTGAACCTGCCCCTCAATACGGAGGCATATCCGAGAAGCTCTCGAAGCTCTTCCCTGCTCAGGAAATGTTCGTCCCCGATGTATTGCGCGTGCTCCTCATCAACAACAGCCGACAAACAGCACGCCGACCGCTCTTCACCGT
>JAEZMC010000317.1 GCA_023435805.1 Bacillota bacterium
GTCTGTCGCCGTATTGCGGCCTGTCGCCGTATTGCGGCCTGTCGCCCTGAGGCCTGTTGCCGTATTGCGGCCTGTCGCCGTGAGGTCTGTCGCCATATTGCGGTCTTTCGCCCTGGGGCCTGTTTCCATACTGAGGCCTGTCGCCCTGAGGCCGGCTTCCCTGATATGGCGGTCTTTCGCCCTGGGGCCTGTTTCCGAACTGGGGCCTGTCGCCCTGAGGCCGGCTTCCCTGGAACGGGGGTCGTTCACCCTGAGGCTTTTCAGTACTCCGGGCTTTTGCATCCTGCGCATCTCCCTGAAGCTTTTCACTCGGTGCGGCGTTTTCGGATACAGTCTCGCCCTGTGCGGCCTTACCTGCTTCCAAACCTGTTTCGGCCTGCTTTTCAGTAAGTGACTTTACTCCGCCATGGCTTTCCCTGGCTTTTTTTACAGCTTCCTCGGCTTTTGCTGAATCATCACGCATCTCAATTTTATCTTCCTTTTTCGCTACGTCTGTTTCTATATTGTTGACTGCTTTAATATCCTTTGGCGTGTCCTGCTTTTTTTCTTCTATTTTAACCGGTGCTGTAATCTCTTTTTCAGGTGCCGGTGCTTCATGTTTTACAACCGGTACCGTTTTGGCCGTTTCATGTGCGGCCGGCCTGGCTGCTTCTCTGGTCGGCACATCCTGTGCATTTTTTCGGGGCTCCGGCTGCTGCTTTTGCACCCTGTTTATTTCCTTCGAATAGTCAGGCCTGCTGTCCCTTACAAAGCCTGACGCAAACCTGAATTGGCATCCGATGACTTAACAAAATCATGCCTTCCGTCATTTCTTGCACCTCGTACATCACCACGCTGCAAGTCGTTTCTGGAATGCTGTGCCGCATCTCTTGCTTCGTTCTTGCTGTTGATAATAATCTCGGTCGTCCTGATGATACGGGGTGCACTTTTTATATCCTTCTTCGGCTCAGGCTTCGGTTGTGCCGGTAAAGCCTTCTTTTCATCCGGCTCTGCCTTTTTATCATCATGCTTGATCACACCTATATGCTTATAGAGTGCGTCCAGTTCATGGTCCTCAAGAAGACTCATATGATTTTTTACAACCACATTGACTTCCGCGAGCTTTTCCATCAATCTCTTGCTCGTCGTATTCAGTTCCTTTGCCAGTTCGTAAACTCTAACTTTTTCCAAACTATACACCCCCATGTTTTATACCGCGGTTATCGATCATTTCCTTGAGATGCCCTGCGAAGCCTCTTTCAGCTATTGCAATGACGGATCGCACCTTTTTGCCGATACATCTTCCCAGCAGTTCCTTCTCTCCGAAGTACCGGATATCCGTATTCCTGTAGCTGCACATATCGCTGAACTTTTTCTTGGTATTGTCCGAGGCATCTTCCGATACAATAACCAGGTACACCTTTCCGGCCTTCAGCGATCTTTCACAGGTTTCCTCACCTGAGAGCAGCTTGCCTGCCTTTGTCGCCAAACCAAGAAAGGAGTATATCCTTTCAACCATCATTTCCCTCCAATTGCTTTTTCAACGTTTCATACACCGATTCGTCGATCCTGGCCTCAAAGGCTTTTTCGAGCCGTTTGGCCTTCCTGGCTTTTTCGAAGCATTCCATGCTCTTGCAGATATATGCGCCTCTTCCGGCCTTTTTCCCGGTAAAATCAACGCTGGTGCTGCCTTCCTTGTCTCTGACGATCCTGATCAATTCCTTTTTCGGTTTCATCTCCTGACATCCGAGGCACATCCGTAAAGGCACCTTTTTTTGCTTCAAGCACTGCTCACCTCTATTCCAAATCCTCATTTCCATTCATATCGTCATATTCGTATCCATCTTCATCTGCATCTGCATCTTCGTCTTCATCCTCATCCGGATTATAGCTGTTGTCCATGTTGAACATCTGCTGCTCGATGGCAGCCCTCAGCTGGGATTCGCTCTTTATGTCTATTTTCCACCCGGTGAGCTTGGCAGCCAGCCGCGCATTCTGCCCTTCCTTGCCGATTGCAAGGGAAAGCTGGAAGTCCGGCACGATCACTCTGGCCGTCCTTTCATCCTCATTCGCGTCCACCCGCACGACTTTTGCGGGGCTCAGACTGCTGGAGATATATTCCTCCGGGCTGCTGCTCCATTTGATGATGTCTATTTTCTCGCCCCTCAGTTCATCCACAATGGCCTGAACCCTGGTGCCTTTTTGTCCGACACAGGCGCCGACAGGATCTACGTTGGGATCCCTTGAATATACGGCGATCTTGGTTCTGGAGCCCGGCTCCCTGGAAATACTCTTTATTTCTACCGTACCGTCATGAATTTCGGGCACTTCAAGCTCAAACAGCCTCTTCACCAGGCCCGGATGAGTCCTGGATACCATAATCTGCGGACCCTTCGTTGTCTTTTTTACTTCTACGATATATGTTTTAATCCTGTCATTAAACCTGTATTCTTCGCCGTTGGTCTGCTCCGAAGGCGCTATGATCGCTTCCGTCTTGCCAAGGTCGATGATGACATTCTTTCTTTCGCTTCTCTGGATAATACCAGTGACAATATCGCCTTCCTTGTTGTAAAACTCATCGAATATGATCCCGCGCTCCGCCTCGCGAATTCTTTGCATGACTACCTGTTTAGCGGTCTGGGCTGCAATTCTGCCGAATTTTCTCGGGGTGACCTCAATTTCAGCGATATCCTCTTCCTCATAGGTGCCGTTTAATCTTCTGGCTTCTTCCAGCGATATATCTCCATTTTCATTCTCGGGCCTGGACGTTACTCTTTTGAGTGCAAACACCTTTACATCGCCGGATGTCCGGTCAATGGAAATTTTCACGTTCTGTGTGGAACCGAAATTCCTTTTATATGCGGAAATAAGGGCGGCTTCGATTGCCTCAATCAATACATCCTTTTCAATCCCCTTCTCCTTTTCCAATTGTTCCAATGCCTGAATTAATTCTGCACTCATACTTTAAACCTCCTGTAATGTCCCGAAGCATCGGGAAACCCTGCGCTTACCGTTTCGTACGGCGGCAGGCTCCTTTTGGATATCATTAAAATCTTACGATACGTCTTACCAGGGCTGTATCCTTCCTGTCAAAGCTCATCAAATGACCGTCATCCGTTTTGATTTCCACTCTGTCGTCGACCAAGCCAAGCAGTTCACCTTCAAATACTTTTTTCCCATTAAGGGGTTGATACAGCTTTACTTCCACTGCTTCTCCCCTGAATCTTTCATAGTCCCGTTCTTTTTTTAACGGTCTTTCACCGGGTGAGGATACTTCCAATATGTAGCTTTGCTTTATCGGGTCTGTTTCATCCAGTCTGTCACTCAACTGCTCGCTTACCGCCTGACAGTCGTCAATAAGGATACCGCCCGGCTTGTCGATATAGACACGAAGATACCAATTGGCGCCCTCCTTGAGGAATTCAACGTCCACCAGTTCAAAGGACAGTGCGTCCACAATGGGCTGGGCCAGATCCGCCACAATATCTTCCACTCGCTTTTTAGCCATACCTGCCGCCATCATTCCTTTCAATTCAAACCACAGAAGTCTTATCTAAAGACAAAGAGTGGGGTCGACCCACTCTTTGCCAAAAAAACTATATGCTTAGTCCAGATAGTATTATAACACTATTATAAGTATTTATCAATAATTTATTTGCGGGAGTTCAAAAAATTACCGTTTCCAGACTCCAGAAGCTAGAACAAGCTTATCTGGCTGCTTTCCGGAATTCCCTCCAGGCATCCGTTCTGCTGTAATATTTCAATGACCGTCTTGCTTGCCTTTGCCCTGCTTCGCAAATCCTCAATGGAAATAAATTCACCCTGTTCACGCGCCTCCACAATGGAATTCGCAGCTGCGGCACCCAGTCCCGGGAGCGAGCTGAGGGGCGGCCTGATGCCCTTCTCCGTCATCTGGAACCGTGCGGCGTCCGATTTGTACAGGTCAATCGGCAGGAAATCAATGCCTCTCGAATACATTTCATTGGTTACCTCCAATATGGTGAGTACGTTCTTATCCTTCGCCGTCATGGTATTACCGAGCTTTTCAAGCTCTGTTATTTTACTTCGCACCAGTTCCTTTCCCCGAGCCATCAGCGCAGCATCAAATTCGTCAGCTCTGACAGTGAAATAGGTTGCATAAAAGGCCATGGGATGGTACACCTTAAACCAGCCGATCCGCATTGCCGTCAATACATAAGCAGCCGCATGAGCCTTCGGGAACATGTACTTGATCTTTTTACAGGATTCGATATACCAATCCGGAACGCCATGCTGCTTCATCTCTTCCTCGTATTCCGGCTTCAAGCCTTTCCCCTTCCGGACGTCCTCCATGATTTTGAAGGCACTTTTGGGCTGAAGTCCCCTGTACATCAGGTACACCATGATATTATCCCTGGGCCCGATTACCTCCGAAATGGTGCAGATACCATCCCTGACCAATTCCTGCGCATTGTTGAGCCATACGTTTGTTCCGTGTGAAAGACCGCTGATCTGAAGCAGGTCGGAAAAAGTCCTGGGCTTTGTATCCAGCAGCATCTGCCTGACGAATTTCGTACCGAATTCCGGGAGCGCAAAGGTACCGACCTCGCTGTTGATGTCTTTTGGGGAGATCCCCAGCGGCTCCGTGGTGAGGAAAAGCTGCATGACCTTTTCATCATTCACCGGAACATCCTGCACGTTGACTCCCGTCAGGTCCTCCAGATACTTGATCATTGTCGGGTCATCATGGCCCAGTATATCCAGCTTCAATATCGTATCATGCAGCGAATGGAAGTCAAAATGCGTGGTG
>JAEZMC010000421.1 GCA_023435805.1 Bacillota bacterium
AACCAAGCCTGAGAAACCAAGTATTTCGCCCTTCCTTACACTGAAAGAAATGTCCTTGCTTCCAATTCCATACAAATTTTTCACTTCAAGCACCGTTGAACCTGACTTCATGGTTCTTGACGGATACGTCTCGGTCAATTCACGGCCAACCATCAGGCTTATCAGTTCCTTACGGTTGGTCTCCCTGGTAGCTTTTATATCAACATAACCTCCATCTCTCATTATCGTGACTCTGTCCGAAATCTCAAAAATCTCTTCCATCCTGTGAGAAATGTATATTATTGTTACGCCTTTTGCCTTGAGCTTTTTAATAATCTCGAACATAATGCCGACTTCAGAGGTGGTTAATGGGGCTGAAGGTTCATCCATAATAAGTATTTTTACATTTTTTGATACAGCCTTTGCTATCTCCACAATTTGCTGGCAGGCTGTAGATAAATCTCTTACCGGAATGTCCGGATCAATATTTATGTTGAAGCTCTTAAATATCTCCGCCGCCTTTTTGGATATCGCCTTTTTATCTACCAGAATACCCGTTTTTATCGGCTCTCCCAGAAAAATGTTTTCTGCTGAGGATAAAGCAGGTATAAGATTAAACTCCTGATAAATGACTTCAACACCTTGTGCTTTTGACAGATGCGGCGTCATTTTTGAAAACTTCTTCCCTGCAATAGTTATTGTCCCGCTATCAGGCTCAATTGCCCCCGAAATCACCTTGATCAAAGTAGATTTTCCCGCACCGTTTTCCCCCAGCAAAGCATGTACTTCTCCTTCTTTTAAATCAAAAGAAACATTGTCAAGGGCTAGGACACCTGGATAAGCCTTTGTTATTTTATCTAAAGCCAAAATAGTACTACCATTTTGCACCATATCACTCTTTCCCTTCAGAAATGGCTGTTAATTAATAGAGGAGCTTAAAGCCCCTCTATTTTTAGCTCTTCTAAATACCATTTTTATTGCTTGATAATCTGATCAAAATTATCCTTTGTTATTATGTCTATATCGCTTCTGATTTCCTTGTCAACCGTCTCACCATTTGCCATTTTTATGGCATTATCCATGATAGTTCCCGGTATTCTTTCAGGATAAAGATAAACTGTTCCACGGAAAATTGAGCCTTCCTTGATCAGAGCCAGTGCTTCCTGGGCAGAATCATCACCGAACACTGCAAAATCATCTGTTGCCTTACCTGCTGCTTTTACTGCCTCTACCGCACCCAGGGCTCCTGCATCGTTAACAGCTAAAATGACTTTAATGTTGGGATGCGCCTGAAGGAAATTTTCTGTTACCTTCATACCATCTGTCGGGTTATCTGCCTGTCCTACAGCTACAATGCTGGCACCGGCACAATCAGCTGCAAGCCCTTCCCTGATACCATCTTCTCTATTGATCAGAACTGCGCCAGATCTATAATTGAGAATTCCGACTTCAGCTTTACCGCCTAACTTTTCATTAATCCACTTTGCTGCCATTTTACCTTGCAAAATACCACATTGTTTATGGTCTATCGTCATGTACGTATCATAAGCATCTGTCTGTCCGCTAAGTGATATGATTTTAATCCCCTGCTCCATGGCTTTTTTAATTTGAGGACTGATACTTGCAGCATCAACGGGGTCAACAATAATTACGTTAACCTTTTGTGCTATCAGGTTTTCCATAGCGGTGATCTGTAAGCTAGCATCCATTTTTACATCAATTGAGTTAAAAGTGATATTGTTTTCGTCTGCAATCTTTTTGCAGGCTTCAGTTACGAACATATAAAGCGGATTGTTGGCTATGCTAGTAGGAACCATGCCGATTATTTTTTTCTCGTCTTTAGCTGCAGTAGTTTGTGCAGTTGTTGCTGCAAGCGTTGTTTCTTCCACTTGTGCCTGGGTTTCATCCACCGTCTTTGAACCGCCGCATGCAGCCACACCCAATAAAAGGCTTATTGCCAGTAGAGAAATCAGCACCCGTTTTAAGATTTTTCTCATTTTCCCATCCTCCAATTTTTTTTAAAAGCTTATAAAAGGCTGAACGCCCAATAAATGAAGCTCTTTATAAAAATTATAGACTTTGGGAAAATCAAAGTCTTTTGATTAATGGTTCAAAGATTATAAATTTATGACCTGATAAATTGAAAAGAAAAGCAGTATCCAAAAAGGTGCAAAAGAATATAAATGCTGCTTTGATTACCTGTTCAGGCTCTGGATATATTCACTGGGAGAAATGCCTTCGAGCTTTTTGAATACCATGCAAAAGTAAGGTTGGGAGTTAAAGCCCGTATCAAAGGAAATCTCCTTAATACTTCTATTTGTGTTACGCATCAGCTGTTTAGCTTTATTTATCCGCACTTCGGTCAGATAATTGTTAAAGTTGTTTCCCATTTCCTTTTTAAACAGCCTGCTTAGGTAATACGGAGTTACAAACACTGTTGCTGCAACATTTTCAAGAGATACTTCCTTATTATAATTCTCATCGATATATTTTTTGACATCACTTACAATAGACGAATTACGCTTTTTAGAAATTTTGCCGACCTCATCAATAACCTTTATAATATAATCATTGAACCACTTTTGAAGGGCATATAAATTCGCAGTACTTGCCAATAGCTCTATATCCTGGTCTGATGAAATCAAAATGCTGTTTGGCGTATTCATTTCTATATACCTGTTAATCATTGCGCAGGTTTCAAAAAGCTTCGACTTGGTATAAACAATATTGTTCCCGTTACTGACAATCATGTTAAAAATGTCATTGGCCAGTTTCATTGTACCGTTTCTATCACGAATCAACAGCGCCTTACAGATTTGATTTTCCAAATACGTCAAATTCTCCCGACTGTTTTCCTGACTGCTTTTGAAATCATCATAATGCTTTACCGACATGCCCAAAGTATCTTCGGACAATATCTTGTAAGCTTCACTGAAAGAGATGTGGATATTTTCAAACCTATAACACAAACCGCCTATACCTGCTTTGATATCTGCATTACTTTTCATCTTATTTCTCACATAGTTTGCCAGATTCATGGACCACAGGCGGATATTGTATTCATCGGTATTATTTTGCAAAGGAATGATGGCCAGCACAATTCCGCTCACATATTCAGCCGCAATGCACTGACATACCTGCTTTAAAGTATCAACGATTTTTTTAGCAACCGCACTTTTTTGCTTCAAATCAGCTTCCAGGGAGGTTTCTGCGTCATTGACCTGCATAACCTTAAAAATAGCACAAAATGCTTTCTCCATTTTAATCTCATACAGCGAGATATATTGCGTCAGCATATCATAGCCATCCAACCCGTTTATTACTGAAAAAATAACGTCTTTCTCCATGAACGGCTTAACCTGTGATAATTTTTCCTCCAGCTTTTGAAATTCAAAAAATCTGGTTCTCTCGATCTCGATTTCTTCTATATTTTTTTTAATGATTTCAATTAGGGTATCCATTTTGACAGGTTTCAGCAAATAATCATCAGCGCCGATTTTAATTGCTTTTTGTGCATAATCGAAATTACTATATGCAGTATGAACAATAAAATGTGCTGTCGGCACAATCTTCTTGATTTCGGCAATTGCCGATAAACCGTCAATTCCAGGCATTTCGATATCCATAAAAACAATGTCGGGTTTTTCCCTGCGTGCCATGTCAACCGCATCAATGCCATTTTCCGAGGAGTAAACAACAATGTTGTCAAAATGATTGCCCACGATGACCCTGAACGCATTGATTTCTATTTCTTCGTCATCGGCAATGAGTAATTTATACATACCATTCATCCTTTTCTTCCAAATTCATTTTGGGCAGGGTTACCGTAATCTTTGTACCTGCTCCCAATTCGCTGCAGATATCCATAAGAGTGCTCTCCCCGTAAAAAAGCTCCAATCGCTGCAAAACATTGGTCATTCCGATACTTTTATTGCTGTTGACGTATTTCTTGCTTAAAATCTGGTCTATTGTCTCAGCGCTCATTCCTTTACCATTGTCACTGACGCTTATCTCAATATTTTTATCCTGCTCCATTACTGCAACCTCTATTTCCCCATCACGAATACAATCATCCAGGCCGTGAATGATGGCATTTTCCAGCAAAGGCTGGATTATAAGACCCGGTATTTGTATATTGCTGACCGTTCCGTCAGAAACCATATTTATCTTTATCCTTTTACCCAATCTTTTGTTTTGAATATAAATATAATTTGCCACATTCTCCAGTTCTTCCTTCAGTGTTACATTCATACCTGCCTTATCCAGATAAAACCGTAGTAATTGAGCTGTTGTCTCAAGCATTATTCTGGTTTCCTGGGCATCTTCAAGAAATGCTGTCTGCTTTATCATGTTAAGGGTATTGAATAAAAAGTGCGGATTGATCTTTGCCTGTAGTGCATTGAGTTGAGTTTGCTTGAGCAGGGCTTCATTCCTGAGATTCTTGTTCTCTTCGTCCAGTAAACGTTCCTGCAATTCCGCTTTCTGCTCTATCTCTTTAATATAGTATTTGATGCTTTGCACCATCTTGTAATAGACTGTGGAAAGAAGTGAAATCTCATCGTCGGATTTTACTTCAACCTGCTGAACGTCAAAATTACCGCGTGAAATCTGCTCCGCACTTTCGGCAAGCTTCTTGACCGGCTCAGTTATACTTTTTATAAATATGCCGGCAAAAAAAGCGCAAAAAAGTATGAGACCGGCGATAATCAGCAAATCTATGAGCTTTTGGGCTTTCTGCGATGTTAATAGAACCAGCCGCCGGTCTTCAGTTGATTTGTTGAGTATAGCAGCATAGTATCCATATCTGTTTGCAATCAGGTTATTGATATCTGCAGCTTCATCAAGACTTATTTGTGCCTGCTCGGTTTTCTTATTTGAAAAATAGTAAAGCGTCTCGTTTGCCTATTCACCATATGTTTGCAACATTCTTTCCAGGTCGGTAAGTTTTTCATAACCGGCTTTATCACCAATATATTTTTTCATCTCTTCTATCAGAAGAAAGCAATTGTTATATTCAGTCAAATACTTGTCCTCGGTATTTTCCACAAAAGAATTCCTGAGGTATTGATGAGCCCTGGATACGGAATCGAAGAATTCACCCAGTTTCTTGTTGTTTTCCA
>JAEZMC010000425.1 GCA_023435805.1 Bacillota bacterium
CGGAAAAATTAGAGATAAATATTCGAACCGTTTATCGTTATATTGATTCGCTCTGCGCAAGCGGAGTACCAATTATATCGGATACAGGACAGAACGGTGGATATAGCTTACTGAACAATTTTATCCATGAACCTTTGTTTTTCGATATTGAAGAACAAAAAGCGCTGCTTCATGCTGCCGTAATTGCCAACGAAGCGGGATACCCTTTCAGTGAGTCGCTAAACAATGCGACACAAAAATTAAAAATGTATTCAAACCGGGAACAGGAAAATATCCTCCATCGCCACTTAGCCGGCTTCGAAGTATTAAACCGTGATATTGACCCATCTGTTAAGCTGACATTGAAAGAACTGGAGCAGGCCATAGCAAACGAATATTCTGTAGAAATAGAATACCGTTCAAGCCACGATGAACAGCCTCGGGCAAGATTGATTGATCCTTATGGAATGCTCTATTGGAACAATAAATGGTATACGGTTGGATTTTGCCATCTTCGAAACGAAATCAGAAGCTTTCGGGCAGAAAGGATTTTGCGGATACAACGGACGCAAATGATATTTAAAAGGCCCGACGCCTTTTCTGCCAGGGATTTTTTTATACAAAATCTTTTACCGGATCCTGAAAGAAAGGATGGGGTGGTTTCGTTAATAATTCGTGGCAGGTCAGAAGCCTTGGACGATTTGTGTATTCATTGGTATTTAGGTCATCACCTGAAAGAGCGTACATCAAATCATGCAGTATTTTTACTTGACGAAAGAGCACTTCATGCATATGTCCCCTATTTTCTCCTAACTTACGGAAAGGCTATTCAAGTAATCGAGCCGCAGGATCTGAAGAAAAAGCTTGTTTCCGTTGTATCGGAATTGATGGAATATTATCAAATATAAGTGTTCGCTTCACTGACAGTAGGTGTCAGTGAAGCTTTTTTATAATGAAGATAAACATCGTTCATTATCATGGATGGATGTTTGGTTAACACTTGAAAATTTTAAATGGAGGACATGCATATGAATAATAAGGTTATTTATCTTTATGTGTTTGATACAATGGCTGATTGGGAAATAGGTTATTTAACTGCAGAGTTGAACTCTGGAAGATACTATAAGAAAGGATTAACTCCATCAAGAATCGTTACGGTGGGAAATCAAAAGACTCCTGTTATTACGATGGGGGGCCTGAGAATATTACCGGATATGGAACTTGATGAGTGCAGCTTTGAAAACGCAGATGCCTTGCTTTTACCTGGCGGAGATACCTGGACGGAAACAGTTCATGAACCTGTTTTGTCAAAGGCAGAGCAGTTTTTGAAGGAAGGTATTATTGTAGCTGCGATTTGTGGTGCTACAATAGGTCTTGCTCGGAAAGGCTTGTTGGATTCGAGCCACCATACAAGCAATGACCTGGGATACCTAAAAATGGTCTGTCCGAATTATGTGGGGGAAAAGTACTATGAACAGGAGCCTGCCGTAACGGACGGAAAACTGATTACTGCTTCCGGAATAGCTCCGTTGGATTTTTCCGTACATGTCTTGAAAGCTTTGGGTGTGTTTTCCGCAAAGACGATAGAGGCCTGGTATAACCTCTACAGGACTCATGAACCCCGATATTTTTACGAGTTGATGGATTCAATCCAATAATGAGGGTATAAACGTATAATATCTAAATAAGGAGGAATAAAAATGACTGATAGTAAAAAATACATAGGCGTGTCAGGTAAATACACAAAGAATGGAACACCTAACGGTTTTTCATCTATTACTCCGTTTATAGTAGTAAAGAATCCTTCTGAAGCAATAGAGTTTTATAAAGCTGTTTTCAATGCAAGGATTAAGGATATTACCGAATTTTCCGATGGAAACGGCAACAAAATAGTTGTTCATGCGGAATTGGATTTTGGAAATGGCTTTTTGCAGTTGGGAGCCGCGAATCCGGTATATAAATTGGTCTTGCCGCAAGATGACGATAATGCATGCTATTCTTTAGCAATCTACGTTGCTGACGTTGATCAGGTATTTGAAAATGCTGTGGCAAGGGGAGCAAAGGTTAGGGAGCCGATTGCCAATTTTGTTTCAGGTGACCGATTCGCAAGCATCTTAGATCCTTTTGGCGTAAGGTGGACCATTATGACAAGAATTGAGGACTTATCGGAAGAAGAGAGCGCTCGTAGAGTAAGAGAATGGGCTGATAGCTTTAAAAACACAGAAAAACAAAAAGAATAGGTTTGAGTGAAAGGAGCAAAAATGATGAGTGAATTTAAAATGGAGCATAAGAATCCGGCTGGTTTATTTTCATCAAAGTATTTTACACAAATGATCACAGTCAGCGGCAATGCCAAAACAATCTATATTGGCGGACAGAATGCGGCAGATGAAAAAGGAGAGCTGGTTGGACAGACGGATCTTGAGCAGCAGACCATACAAGCACTAAAGAATATTGAAATTATTCTGTCTTCTGAACATGCGGGCTTTAAGAATCTTGTGAAACTCAACATCTATTTATTAAATGGATGCGACCCGCGAATTGGTTTGAAAGCATTCCAGGAATATGTCGGAGATATGGAAAATCCGCCATTAATCACCGTGCTGTTTGTCTCCGGTTTTGCCCGTCCGGACTGCTTAATTGAAATGGACGGAATCGCAGTTGTTGAGGATAGGGAATGAGTATTTGGGGTGCCTATGACAAATTAATAAAGCTGCCAACAGGCAGAACTGCAAGAGGCTATGTTTTCTTTTTTGAGAAGCGTAGCCTTTTTTATGCTTGTACATTTAATAAAAAAGGAGAAAATTTTATAAATCGTGTGTTATAATTTATGCAACAGCGAAAACTTCATTTAGCTGACATCCATGTGTGCTTACGTAATGCTTGCGAACATCTTAACGTACAATTACGTCAAAATAACGAGGTTAAAGATGCTCCCCGCTTCCTGGCTCTTTTACTTGGCAAAAAGTCTAAGTGGCGGGGGTACAGTTTAAGTTTGCAGGCGGTGAGCATATCTCCCGCCCATGCATCCCGGGTAAGGAAATTTTTCTTAAACGAAAATTTTCTTTGAACCAAACTGTTATAATTAGGTGGTTTTTGCTGCTGCTGCAATTAATGGATAAATACGACTGAGGTGAAGAATGACAAGGATATTGCTTGTGGAAGATGACAGGAGCATCGTTGATAATCTGACGGAATTTCTCAATAGTGAAGGCTTTTTAGTAGATTCCGTTAACGGGCAGGCGGCTGCGATCCATAAAATTGAGAATAATTCATATGACCTGCTGCTTGTGGATGTATCATTAGCAGATGGAAACGGATTTGCCGTATGTGCCGCTGCAAAGGCGAATACAAATGTACCTGTGATTTTTCTCACCGCTTCCGGAGATGAATACAGCGTTGTTACCGGCTTGGATATGGGGGCTGACGACTATATAGGAAAACCGTTCAGGCCCAGAGAGCTGGTGTCGCGCATAAAAAATGCTCTCCGGCGTGCTGGAAGAGTGCAGTCTGTTATAGAGCTTGACGGCATTCGGGTGGATACTGTAAAAGGAACGGTAATGAAAAACGGTACGGAAATATTTCTCTCAGCACTTGAATACCGTTTATTATTGATATTTATCAACAACAGGGGCGCCATACTTTCGAGGAGCAAGCTTCTGGAGGAAATCTGGGATATTGCCGGGGAGTTTGTGAATGATAATACGCTGACAGTATATATTAAAAGGCTGCGAGAAAAGATCGGAGATGACCCGCAGAATCCATCCTTTATCAAAACAGTCCGTGGCATCGGGTATAAGGTAGGCGAATAAATGGACGTTTTTAAGAACCCCTGGGTTAAAAGAAATGTACTTGTGCATCTTGTGCTTTGCGCTATGGCAGCCTTCATCGGGTTTGCAATCGGAACAGCCAGCGGTATTCTGGCGCTATGCCTGAGCCTGGCATTTACTCTTATTCACTTTTTATCCGACCGAAAGAGGTATAAGAAAATTTCTGATTTAAGCGGTGACATAGACAGGATACTTCACTGTCAGGAATCGCTTGATTTTAATGAATATGGAGAAGGGGAGCTGGCAATACTCAGCAGTGAGATATACAAGATGACGGTTCGTATGAGGGAACAGTCAGAGCTGCTGAAAAAAGACAAGCAGTATCTTGCTGACTCCATGGCAAACATTTCCCACCAAATAAGGACACCGCTTACTTCTGCCAACTTAATTGCGGCATTATTGCAGAAGCCTGAATTAACATATGAACGCCGTCTGAAGCTTACCCAGGATATGATGAAGCTGTTGGACCATATTGACCGGCTTGTCACCATTCTTTTGAAGCTATCCAGAATTGATGCCGGGACAGTTAAATTTCAATGGGAAAGCGTTTCTGCAGCAGACCTGCTTCATAAAGCTTCAGAACCGCTAATCATACCAATAGAGCTGAGGAATCAACAGCTGCTTGCAAATATTAACGGCAATGTGAATTTTTCATGCGACCTTGCGTGGACTGCCGAGGCCGTTGAAAATATACTTAAGAACTGTATGGAGCATACACCCGAAGGCGGCGTCATAAGAATTGACGTATCAGAGAATGCCCTATTTACAGAAATAATCATATCTGACAACGGCAGCGGAATAGAAAAGGATGATTTACCACATTTGTTTGAACGCTTCTATCGCGGCAAAAATGCCTCGGGCCAGAATTATGGAATCGGATTGGCACTTGCACGGATGATTATATCAGAGCAAAACGGCACGATAAAGGCTGAAAATGTTAAGAGCGGTGGAGCAAAATTCACAATAAGGTTTTATAAAAGCACCGTTTAGGAGTCCACTCGGAAGGTCCTGCATGCATCTTTTCGCCCATGATAATCTACATACATTCGTTTCCGAACGGACTCCCAGGTGACGTTTTTGTAATAAAAAAGTCACGGCAGTGTCACCTGGCCGCGGTATGATGGTTCCATAGATATGAATGGAGGATCATAATGGATATATTAAAAATTGAAAACCTGACAAAAACTTATGGTACGGCAGATAACATCGTTAAGGCACTGGACAACGTGAGCTTTACTGTAAAAAAAGGAGAGTTTATTGCCATAATTGGGCCTTCAGGCTCGGGTAAATCAACTCTTTTGCACATACTTGGCGGAGTGGACAAGCCGACATCCGGGAAGGTATACATGGATGGACATGATGTCTATGCTCAGAATGACGAGCAGCTTGCAATTTTCCGCCGGAGACAGGTAGGGCTGATCTATCAGTTTTACAATCTCATTCCTGTTTTGGATGTGAACGAGAATATTACGCTTCCGGTTCTTATGGACGGCAGAAAGGTCAATGAAGAACGTCTGAATGAACTCATTACCTTCCTGGGTCTGAAGGGCAGAGAAAAGCATCTTCCCAATCAGCTTTCCGGAGGGCAGCAGCAGCGTGTTTCCATAGGCAGGGCGCTGATGAATGCACCGGCTGTTGTTCTGGCAGATGAGCCAACAGGAAACCTTGATTCCAAAAGCAGCCACGAGATTGTCGAACTATTGAAAATGTCGAATCAGAAATATGGCCAAACCCTTATTGTCATTACGCACGATGAAAATATTGCATTACAGGCTGATCGCATCATTGCAATCGAAGACGGCAGAATTACACGTGACGAGGTGAAGCGAATATGAATATTTTCTTCAAGGTCACGCTGAAAACACTGTCCAGAAATAAAACACGCACACTTGTCACAATAATCGGTATTATTTTGTCTGCAGCAATGCTGACGGCTGTAACGGCTTTTATAACAAGCCTTCAAGGCTATATGCTGGATGTGGCGGTCTATAATTACGGTGATTGGCATGGATGCCTATATGATGTGAAATCGGATAAAACCGCAGAGCTGAAAAGTAACCCGGAGATAGTGCAGGTTGCGGCGTGTGAGAATATTGGCTATTCAGCACTGCCTAATCCTAAATATGAGTATTCGCCGTACATTTACATTATCGGTGCAGACAGTGAATTCAATACCATGATGCCCGTACACATCACAGGGGGCAGGCTTCCGAAGAAGACTGACGAGATTATATTACCGGATCATTTGCTGAAAAACGGAGGTACAGCGTTTACTATAGGAGACCGGATTACGCTCGATATTGGTGTACGGATGTATGAAAATTCAGTACTTAACCAGCATAATACTTACATGAAAGATCAAAAGGGTGCGGTTAAGGAGAAGCTGGTCATTCAGGAAGCCCGTACCTATACTGTAGTCGGGGTCTATGAACGCCCAAGCTTTGAGGATCAGTCTTCTCCAGGCTACACGGCCATTACACTTATGGATGGCAGCGAACGGGGAGGCAAAGCCTATGACGTATATTTTAAGCTTAGAAAGTCTGGCGGCATATATGACTTTATAAGGGCTGAAGAACGAAAAGATGGCTTTGGCGGCGGCTCATTCAATGATGATGTGCTTATGTACAGCGGCGTATCAAAGTA
>JAEZMC010000183.1 GCA_023435805.1 Bacillota bacterium
AGGCATTCCAATAATTACATTGGTTTATGGACAACAGTCCATGTTATAATGGATGGACCTGTCAGGTACAACTGTTGACGGGAAAAAGCATACGATCATTAAAAAGGGGGGTCAATACAATGTCAACTAGAAAAATGCAGACAAAAATTAGAAAAAGCATCCTGTTTGCGTTGATTGTGATAATGGTGATACTTGCTTCCGGTACCGGCTTTATGGCCATGGGGACAGGCAGCATTTATGCGGCAAGCAGTACGCAGCCTTATATCAGGTATGTTGTACAGTGGGGTGACTCACTTTATAAAATATCCAAGGTATACGGCTCAACTATAAACAGCATCAAAGCCGCAAACAATCTGCAGTCGGATCTGATACTGGCCGGGCAAACACTCAAGGTGCCGATGACTGCAAACAAGCCGCTGAAGGACATTATTAGCGCTAAAGGGCTGAGCGCCGGCCAGCTGCAGCTCAGACTGGTGGTTGACAAGTCGGACAAGCTTCTGACCGTATACAACGGAAATACTCCGCTGAAGGCATACCATGTGGAGCTTGGCGACGGAGGTACAGGTGACAAGCAGATTGCAGGCGACCACAAAACACCGGAGGGAAGCTTCTATATTACACAGAGGCTGGTTTTGGACCCGGCTGACGAATACCTGGGCTCCAGATGGATGAGGCTGAGCTATCCCAATATTGAGGATGCCAAACGCGGCCTCGAAACCGGGTTGATCAACAAAGCGACCTATAACGCCATTGTAAGCGCAATCAACAAGGGCCAAACACCTCCTCAGGATACGGCGCTGGGAGGCGGCATTGGCATACACGGCGGAAGCACCTCGAGTTTCGGCACCAACTGGACATGGGGATGCGTTGGTCTGACCAACAAAGATGTGCAAGACTTCTACAATTATATGTATGTAGGGACGAAGGTGGTTATTCAAAAATAGTCCCTGGAACAGAGGCTGCCCTTTAACCGGGGCAGCCTTTTCCGTCCCATGAGATGTTCCGGTACGGATGGAATTCATACGGTTCATACCAGCCTGCCAGAGGCGTGAGGCCCGGTTTGTGTGATAAAAAATTCACATATACTTTTAGGGGATATTATGGTAGAATAATATCCGGTGCGGCTTAACGCGCCTTCGTCCGGTCACAAGCAAATCATAGATAAAAGCATTTTTTAATTATTTGTCGTGGAAAGGGGTTATAGAATGATTTATTCACATGAAGTTGAAAGAATGACGTGTGTGGCAAAGGGACCCAATCACGGACCCGCGCCGATCCCCCAGGAAGGGAAATGGGTACAGTCAAAGGAAATCAAGGACATATCGGGCCTGACACATGGAATCGGCTGGTGTGCACCGCAGCAGGGAGCCTGCAAGCTTACGCTGAACGTGAAGGACGGCGTAATCCAGGAAGCATTGGTTGAGACAGTGGGCTGCTCCGGTATGACACACTCTGCAGCGATGTCGGCTGAAATATTGCCCGGCAAAACGGTGCTTGAAGCATTGAACACCGACTTGGTATGCGATGCCATCAATACCGCCATGAGAGAACTTTTCCTCCAGATTGCTTACGGAAGAACACAGACAGCCTTCTCGGAGGGCGGACTGCCCATCGGCGCTGGACTCGAAGACCTGGGCAAGGGCTTGAGAAGCCAGGTAGGCACCATGTTTGGGACGCTCGCAAAAGGGCCCAGATACCTGGAAATGGCTGAAGGCTATATCACCCGCACTGCACTTGACGAAAACAACGAAATCATCGGCTACGAATTTGTACACCTGGGTAAAATGATGGAAATGATCAAGAAGGGCATGGACGCCAATGAAGCCGTCAAGAAGGCAACCAGCAAATACGGTCGGTTCGATGAAGCCGCAAGGGTTATCGATCCGAGAGAAGAATAATAAGGGGGAGGGTCAAAGACATGTCATTGTTTGAAAGCTATGAAAGAAGAATCAACCAGATCAATGCCGTACTGAACAAAAACGGTATTGCCAGTATAGATGAAGCCAAGAAGATATGTGAAGAAAAGGGAATCGATCCTTATACCATAACCAAGCAAATACAGCCCATCTGTTTTGAAAACGCCTGCTGGGCATACGTCGTAGGTGCTGCCATCGCTATCAGGAGAGGCTGCAGGAAAGCCGCCGAAGCTGCGGAAGTGATCGGTGAAGGCCTTCAGGCATTCTGTATTCCCGGATCGGTTGCCGATGACAGAAAAGTAGGCCTGGGCCATGGAAACCTCGGCGCAATGCTGCTTCGCGATGAAACCAAATGCTTTGCTTTCCTCGCAGGCCATGAATCCTTTGCTGCCGCAGAGGGTGCCATCGGTATTGCCAAATCGGCCAACAAGGTAAGAAGCGAACCGTTAAGAGTCATACTCAACGGCCTCGGCAAGGACGCTGCGCAGATCATATCCAGGATCAACGGTTTTACATATGTTCAGACCAGATTTGACTACTATACCGGAAAGCTGGAAGTCGTAAAGGAAATCAAGTATTCCAGCGGTGAAAGAGCCAAAGTAAGATGCTACGGCGCCGACGACGTAAGGGAAGGCGTTGCCATCATGCATCTTGAGGGCGTTGATGTTTCCATTACCGGAAACTCCACCAACCCCACCAGGTTCCAGCATCCTGTGGCAGGTACCTACAAGAAGGAATGCACCGAGCTGGGCAGGAAATATTTCTCCGTTGCATCAGGCGGCGGCACGGGCAGAACGCTCCATCCCGATAATATGGCAGCAGGTCCCGCTTCCTATGGAATGACCGACACCATGGGCAGGATGCATTCCGATGCGCAGTTCGCAGGCTCCTCATCCGTGCCGGCTCACGTTGAAATGATGGGCTTCCTCGGCATCGGCAACAATCCGATGGTCGGTGCGACGGTTGCGGTAGCGGTTGCAATAGAAGAGGCGATGAAATAAGAAAAGAACTATATAAAACGAGCTGACCTGCCGGATAAGAGAGATCATTTCTTAAAACGGCAGGTCAGCTTTTTTATTCAAATGGAAGCATAATGCATCAATCCGGGACTGCTCCGGATGTCCGTCAATTTATTGCACACTCGCTTGTATACACCTTTGTACAGTTTCTGCCGGAACGTTTGGCCATGTACAACGCCAGATCGGAGGTCCTGATCAGCGACGTCTTGCTGTCGCAAAGTACGGGATAGGTTGAAATGCCTACACTGCAATGTATTGAAGAAATCACGACACCGTCAATGGGAGGGATGTAGGTCATGGAGACATCCTCCCGGATTCTTTCCGCTATGGAACGGGCGGTTTCAGTATCCGTGTTCGGCAGCACAACGATGAATTCATCTCCGCCGTATCGTGCAATGATGTCGGTCTTTCTGATGCATTTCAGAACAACCTGGGCAAATATCGTCAATACATGGTCACCTACAATATGCCCGTACGTGTCGTTTATTTCCTTGAAATGGTCCATATCGACCATAATCACACTGATCTGTTGATTTTCTTTTTTTGCTGCATCAATCTCACTTTCAAGGAAAGGCTCCAGGTAGCTTCTGTTGTAAAGCTCGGTAAGCTTGTCCATTGAAGACTGCTCTTTGAGGTCTGCCAGGGACTGGATACTTCTTTTGTATAGAATGTAAAATAAAGTGCCCGCCGATGAGGTGAAGACCAATACGCCCGTGAATAATGCAAGAGCGACGCACCATTCAATACCGCCAATATTGGATATGTTTGAAACAAGGAAAACAGCGATGCCGCAGCAAATACTGATAGCGGCAATAGATGCCATTTTTCCGAACGGAATGCCGCCTTTTGTTTTTTTCATACTGCAAAACCTCAATACTTATTTGGCAATTTTGTACCATAGGGTAGTATATCACAATATGTAATAAATGGAAATCCTTATTACCATTTTATCATGATAAAATTTCCGACCAAATTCGACACACATGCACCCGTTCAATCGCTACGCACCGGCCCGGTTGAGGCAGAAGCTGTTATTCAAGGGCGGCCTGAAGGCCTCCTATTTCCAGGAATATCTGTTCCCTTGAATAGCCGGCATCCTGAAGCGGCATCAGTATATCCGTGTTCAAATTGGGAATATAGGCTTTTAATGCAGTGAAGGTACCAGATAGGGTATATCCACCCATTTCAGCCGGTATTAAAACCGATTCACCGGCGCATACGGGCAATTCTCCGCCATTCCAGGAAATACTCCCCTGGCCGGAGGTAAAAGTATAAATGCAGAATTTACTGCCGTCTGCAATTTCCTGAACACTTCCGGCTATTTGGTAAATTTCCGTGCAAAAATAGCGATTTGCGATGACGGTCCGCCTGATGCCGTCCTCACCGGCCTTCAGTTCCAGTCCTGTATATTTCTCCCTTCGCCCGTCCGGATTGAAATCGATCACTTCCAGTGCTTTTTCAATATGAAGAGGCCTGCCGACACGGCCATAGTCATAAACTCTGTAAGTTGTATCCGAATTCTGCTGGATTTCCGCCAGCACAATCCCTTTTCCGATGGCATGCACGAGACCGGCCGGAATATTGATCACATCCCCGGCAAAAACCTCAATCGTTTTAAGACACTCTTCCGTCCTTCCTTCGGCAACAGCGGCGGCAAAGGCCTCCCTGGTTATGCCCGGTTTTACATCGTAAACCAGTGTTGAACCCGGCTTGGCGCTGATGATGTACCACATCTCGTTTTTGCCGTATTCGCCGTTTTCCTTCTCAAAGGCATAGGCATCATCCGGGTGTACCTGCACCGACAGACTGTTTTCTGCATCGATGAATTTGACCAGAAGGGGGAATTTATCCACATCCTTTTGTAAAAGCGAATGGCCGACAAGTTTTCGGCCCAGCTGCTCCACCAGCTCCGGCAGCGATTTCCCGGCATATTCCCCGTTGGCAACGATGCTGGAGCCGTTTTTGTGGCACGATACCTCCCAGCTTTCAGCGACGATACCCGTTTCGGGTAAAATTTTACCCAGGGCTTCCAGATTTCTTCCGCCCCATACATAGTCTTTATATAACGGCTTAAACTTTAAAGGGTACAACATACGACCTCCTCGGCAAAATAAAAATACGATTTAGGAATTTGCTGCTTTGACAGCTTTTACAAAGCTGCTCATATTTGTTTTATTATAAATGATAATTCGTTTTATTTCAAAATTTCTATCCACGCCGTAATT